>JAHWHW010000078.1 GCA_019322995.1 Candidatus Woesearchaeota archaeon
GGTCATAATATTTATTTTTTTAAACGGCTTTTTTATTTTATACCTGCTTTTATCTAAATCTAATCTTTTCCATTCATTAGAATTTAAATTAAAAATATTAAACGCATTGTTTTTCCTCATTTTAACAACAAAATCATCGCCAGGATATCTGTTAATAGTAGAACTATGATAATGCGCAAACACAACACTAAAAGGAAACAAATATGCTGATTTTAATGACAAATCCTTTTTTAAAAGATTAGAAGTTGCATATTTATCTTTTAATTTTCCGTCTAGAGAATGAAAACAAAATGCGTAAAATCGCCTCTGATTTATTTCTTTATCATACCTGAACAACTGATTTTTTTTAATAACACAACAATTTTTATATGAACCTGATTTAACTTCAACAAAAAAAGAGCCGTCCTTGGCCATTTTGTCAGGCAAATCCTCGGACTCAGAAGGAATCAAGTCAAATAAATTTTCTATAAAATCTTCAAAAAAATCCCCAACCACCTTTTGCACATTATAAGTCATTTTAAAAAATTAATCTTTTATTGAACAAAAACAAGCAAGCAAAGCCTCTAATTGAACAAACTCATCTGCTCCTTCAGTCATTCTAAACTCTATCTCTCCGCACTTATCAACCAATTTTACCTTATCCCTATTTTCAATTTCCAAATCCCAAACCTCTTTTTGAATCTGCTTTAACAAATCAAGACCTGACAATCCATACTTAAGCATAACATCTAATAATTCTTTTCTTGCTGTTAAAAAATCTCCTTTAACTGATTTTTCCAAAATACCCTTTATTTCCTTTGGCTGAGCAAATGAAGCCAAAGAAAAAACCAGCTCCTCAGTAATATTTTTCTCAACAGCTGCACAAGATTGAAGAATATTTTCCACTCTCCTACAATCCCCCTCTGAAACAACAAACAAAGCCTCTTTAGCAGTATCATCAATATTCAAAGACTCATTTTTTGAAACAGAATCAATTATATTCAAAACATCCTCTTTAGGCAAAGGCTTAAACCTGAAAACAGCACACCTAGACTGAATAGGATCTAAAATCTTTGAAGAATAATTTGCAGCTAAAATAAAACGACAAGTATTAGTATAATTTTCCATAGTTCTTCGTAAAGCCTGCTGAGCCTCCTTAGTTAAAGCGTCGCACTCATCCAAAAAAACAATCTTAAAAGGAACATTCCCAATAGATTTAGTTCTTGCAAAATCCTTAACCTTAACCCTAACAACATCAATACCCCTTTCATCACTAGCATTTAATTCTAAAAAATTCTCCTTCCAATCATCCTTAAATAATTGTTTTGCCACAACAAGAGCTAAAGACGATTTTCCAACACCTGCCGGACCTGCAAACAACAAATGAGGAAGATTTTTCTTTTCAACAAAAGCCTTAACCTTAGAAACAATCTGATCCTGACCCTTAACATCTGAAAAATCCTTAGGCCTATACTTCTCAGTCCATATAATAGTATTAGACATTTAAAAACCCCAATAAAAGCTAATGCTCTATCATTTATATAGTTTTAGGTAGTAAAACAAATAAAAAAAATTAGATAATATCTTCCTCAGAAACAACCATAAAATCGCCAACAGCAATAACAGCTGAAAAAGGAACTAATAACTTACCTTCCTGGTCTTTTTCCAGCTCCAGCTTATCAGTATATGAAGTGGGATTTCTTAAAACCATATGAATCAATTCACCGGATTTTGCCTCAAAAACAATATCACCAACCTCTCCAAAACGCTTTCCAGCCTTGCTAACTACTGTCTTACCAACCAATTGCTTAGAGAATTTTTTATCATCTGCCATCTTGAAAATCACCCATCCACATTTTTATTATACAAATGTTATCCTGTGATATATTTAAATGTTTTGTTTTTATTCAGTCACCAAACTGTGACATTTTTGCCTTAAACCACAAACCCTGCACTTATTTTCATTATCAACAATAGGAGGCAAAGACTTGGAAGCAAACAAAGCATTAACCTTTTTAATCAATTCTTTTACTTTATCCCTTAAAAAGGGATTAATATCAATATTTGCCCTAACATCAGCATCAACATAATCCACAAAACCCTGATTTACCTTAATCTTAAAACTATCCTCTAAAAGCATAGCATAAGCTGCAAGCTGAACTTTATGATTTTCCCAAGCACCTTCCCGAGGAGGATTTCCAGACTTAATCTCAATAGGAATTAATCTATCCTTATACACTTCAACACGGTCAATCTTGCCAGAAAGACCTAACAAAAAAGAAGAAACCTTATACTCTGACTTAATCTTAGGAAGCAACAAACCCCATAATTCAGAACCATAAACCTTATTTTTCTGCATAAAATCAAAAATTTTCTTAGCTCTTGTTTCTGCCTCTTTATTAAAAAAAATCAAAAACTCATTATAAACAGACATAGGATTTAAATTAGCAGTCTTAATCTGTTTAGCTGACTTTAAAACAGACCTTCTCAAAATCTCAGAAAAATTATCTTTAAAATGAGCCAAAATCCTGTTCCAGTCAAAATCCTTTGAAACATTTGAAACAATGGATTCTTCTGTTTCAGCCAACTCATCAAAAACCCTATGCTTCACAGCACCTTTAACCAAAATATCCTTTGGAATCTCCACATATCCCTTAATTCTTTCTAAATACAGCTTTCTAGGACAATACAAATAAGAAGTTAAAGAGGTAACTGAAATCATGAATACTATTAATACTCTGTTGTTTATATAGTTTTTGTGAAGTTGGCCAGTGGGTAAAATCGGCTCTGTCCTAAATCTCGCTAAAAGCTCGGGTTAGCAGCTTCAAATTCATAATAATGTCCACTATTGCTGACATTCTCCGAGGGAGGCAACCCTCTTGTCAGCCCAATACTTCAATAAATAGAATTTGACTAAAGCTGCTAA
>JAHWHW010000079.1 GCA_019322995.1 Candidatus Woesearchaeota archaeon
AATTGCAAATATTTGTTCTGATATTATTGACAAGATTCCAGGAAATGCTGCTGTTTTTTTCCCTTCTTATTATTTAAGAAATGAAATTGCCAAATTTATTGAAACACGTTGTAAAAAGACTATTTTTAATGAACAGCCAAAATTGACAAAAGAGGAAAAACAGGAATTATTAGATAAGTTCTGTAAATACAATAATGCTGTCTTATTAGGTGTTGCTGCAGGTAGTTTTGGGGAGGGGATTGATTTGCCTGGTGTTTTAAAATCAGTTATTGTAGTGGGGCTTCCTTTGGACAAACCTGATTTAGAGACAAAAGAATTGATTAAGTATTATGATAATAAATTCAGCAAGGGTTGGGATTATGGTTATATTATGCCTGCTCTTACAAAGACTATGCAGAATGCTGGCAGGTGCATTAGGACTGAAAAAGACCGAGGTGTTCTTGTTTTTTTAGATGAAAGATATACTTGGCCTAATTATTTCAAGTGTTTTCCTCCTGACTGGAATCTAAAAATCTCTGTTGATTATTTAGATGAAATTAAAAATTTTTTTAATTCAGGAAAAGTTGAAATAAATAAAACAACAAACCTTAAATAATACCTATCCACTTGTTTTTCTATGGCTGAAGAAACTGTTTTGAATACAGACCTTGAAAAAGAAGATATTGAAGAAGAAAAAGCTGAGCATTTAAAGCCTGAACAGACTTCTGATGAACAAAAAAAGGATATTCAGGAAGGAAACAAAGATGCAGACACAACTTCTGAACAAGGGAGAGAAGAATTATCAGAAAATGATGAGATTTCTCCTGCAGAAGAGGCTTTTGCAGAAGGTGCAGAAGATAAAGGAGAATTAGGAACATGTGCTCATTGTGGCAAACCATTAGACCAGGATAAGTCTAATGTGGTTGAAAGGGAAATCAACAACGAAAAGGTCTGGTTCTGTTGTGATGAATGTGCAAACAAGGGAAAAAAGGCTGAATGAAGGCAAAGCTGTCTTTTATGCCAGTGTTGGAAAGATTTCTAAAGAGCTTAAGATATTCTATAATCCAATTATGAAACTTAATAGGGATATTTCTATTCTTCTTCTTAATTCATTAAATAAATCAAATTTACAGATTGCTGATGTGCTTGCTGGCTCTGGAATTAGAGCTGTTAGGTTTGCTAAAGAATTGAAAAAAGGAAAAATTAAGTATATTCATGCTAATGATAATAATAGCTCTGCTTTTAAGATTATTAAAAAAAATATTAATCTGAATAAAATAAAAAATATTAAAGCTTCTTGTTTAGATGCAAATGATTTTTTACTGAAAAGTCCTGGTTTTGATTATATTGATATTGATCCTTTTGGTTCTCCTAATCCTTTTCTTAATTCTGCAGTTGTAAGGCTTGCAAGAGATGGTATTTTAGCTGTTACTGCTACTGATACTTCTGCTTTGGCTGGCTCATATGAATTAGCCTGCAGGAGAAAATATTGGGCAAAGCCATTGAAAAATGAATTAATGCATGAAATTGGAATACGGATTTTAATTAGAAAGGTTCAATTAATTGGTGCTCAGTTTGAAAAAGCATTAATTCCTATATTTACTCATGTTTCTGATCATTATTATAGAGTTTATTTTAGGTGTAAAAAATCCAAACATGAGATTGATGAATTGTTAAAGCAGAATTTGTATTTGCTGTATTGCAAAAAATGCCTTAATATAAAAATTTCTCATTATAATGAGGGTGTTTGCTGTAAAAAGAAAATGGTTTGGGCTGGTCCTTTGTGGACTGGCCGGCTTTGGGATTCTAAACTTGTTTTTAAAATGTTGAAAAATGCAGATTCAAATGAATCAATTAAACTTTTGGATTTAATTTTAAAAGAGTCAAAAATTAATACTGTCGGTTTTGTTGATGTTCATAAGCTGTTTCAGGTTAATAAGAAAAAACTTAAAAAAAACGATAAAATTATTAAAAATATTAAATCAAAAGGTTTTAAGGCAGCAGTTACACATCTTAAACTAACTGGCATTAGAACTGATATACCTGTTAAGAGAATTATTTGATTCGTTTAAAGTCGTCTCCTGGTGTTACTTCTATTATTTCTACTTCTAATTTTAAGTTTTCTTGTTCTGGATAATTTATTCTGGTTATTGTAAAATCTTCTTCAGTTATTTCTGATACTTTAAATTCATATCTTGGCGATATTAGTTGTTCTGAAGGCAGAGTGTAAAAAAATTCTTTTCCCATTTCTGGTTTATGTACTATTTTCATTTGGCTTCTTGCAACTTCTATTTCTGCTTTTCCAAATTCAGTGTCTATTATTTGTCCCTCTAAAGGCATTTGTAGAAATTGTATTGCTCTTTCTGATACTATTGTTGCCTGTGATTTCCATTTTGTTCCAGGAATTTCTACTTTGTCTCCTTGTTTTATCACTATTTCTCCTAGTGCACTGTTATTGGTTATAGCCAATATTTTGTATGGCCATGGAAATATGTCTCTATTTACTATTATATCGTTTATTATTGGTTTTTTTCCAAAGGTTTTTTCAAATGTTTTTAGTGAAAATGTTTGCTGTCTTGGTATTGTTTTTATTCTAGATTGCACAGATTCTATGTCAAAGGTTATTTCTAATTTATCTTTACTTGCAGGAATATTTCTTGTTTTTTTGTCTCCTTTTTCAAGGCGGATTATCGCTTCATCAAAACCGTTTACTTTTCCGCTTTTCCCGACAAGAAATCTATATATTCCTGTGGAATAGGTTTCTAATTCTGCCTCTTCTGCTTTTTGCTTGTCATTTGTATCTATTATTCGTCCGTCTTCTCCATATAATACAAAATTCATTTCCACCAAATCTCCATTTTTTATTCCAGTCTG
>JAHWHW010000080.1 GCA_019322995.1 Candidatus Woesearchaeota archaeon
GTTAGCAGCTTTAGTCAAATTCTATTTATTGAAGTATTGGGCTGACAAGAGGGTTGCCTCCCTCGGAGAATGTCAGCAATAGTGGACATTATTATGAATTTGAAGCTGCTAACCCGAGCTTTTAGCGAGATTTAGGACAGAGCCTTTTAAGTCAAAACATTTATATATCACTTCTTATAGCGAAATGCTTATGATGGACATAAATGAATGCCCTGATTGCGGCAGTACTAATATAGTGCATGGTATGATGAGAGACCAGGTTATTTGCAGGGATTGCGGTTTGATTTTTGAAGAGCCTGCTCCTGCGCCTGCAATTAAGACTATAAAGCCTGAAAACAAACCTAAGAAAAAGACAAAAAAGAAAGCAAAAAAGAAAGCAAAAAAGAAAACAAAACCTAAGAAAAAGGCAAAAAAGAAAGCAAAAAAGAAAACAAAACCTAAGAAAAAGGCAAAAAAGGGCAAGAAAAAAAAGTGATTAAATAGTTTTTTTATTTTTAAAGTTTTTTTAGGGCTACCTTCCGCTTGTCCAGATTACATCATCTATTCTTTCATAAGGATAAATTTCTATTTTAGAATTTCGTCTGCTTGTTTTATATTCAAGTATTCCCTGCCATGCTATCATTGCTGCCTGGTCTCCTGCATATTCCAAAGGAACAGAATAAAACTTAGCTCCACGATCAGAACACATTTTAGATAACATGGAAATCAAGCGTTTATTTGCTCCAACTCCTCCAATTAATAATAATTCATTTTTTTCACAATGCGCCATTGCTCTTTCTGAAACTTCTGCAAGCATGGAAAAACAGGTTTCCTGCATTGAAAAACATAAGTTTTCTTTGGATATTCCTTTTTCTAACAATTGTTTTGTTTTTGTTACAAGTCCTGCAAAGCTGACATCCATTCCTTTTACTGTGTATGGCAGTTCAATATATTTTCCTTTAAGAGCTATTTTTTCAATTTCAGGGCCTGCTGGAAATCCTAGTCCTGCTTCTCTTCCAAACTTATCAAGCGCATTTCCTAATCCAATATCTAGTGTTTCTCCAAATATTCTAAATTTTCTGCCAGCAAGAGCAATAACTTGAGTATTAACTCCAGATACATAAAGATAAACAGGGTCTTTTGCAGAAGTAACTAAATTTCCAATAGTAAGATGTGCAATGCAGTGATTTACTCCAATTATATCTTTTTTGTATTTTAGAGCTAATTGATTAGCAAAATCTTTTCCAACAATCAGAGCAGGGCTTAAACCAGGACCATGAGAATATGAAATTAAATCTATATCTTTAATTGTAACATTTGCTTTTTCCAAAGCTTTTTTTAAAAGAGAATCACAAACTTTGCAGTGATGTTCTGCAACTTCATGTGGAATCATTCCTCCAGAAGAAGTTGTGAATACATCTTTTTCATTGGATAAAACAGAACCATTAAAATCTACTACTGAAACTCCAAAGGTGTGTGCTGTTGATTCTATTCCAAGGCATTTCATAATAAATATTAAAGAAAAACATGATTTATAAAGATTTGCACGGAAAAATTTATAAGTAACAGATATAATAAGCAATTTAGGTGATAGATATGAAAAAAATCTTGTTTGCAATACTTGTTTTATTTTTATTGACCGCATGTTCAATTCAGCAGAAAACTGAAATAAACTTTCCTGATAAAAAATCAGAGAAAACTGTTTCTTCTGAAAAAGAATCTAGTTTTTTAGAGCAGGAATCTTATGTTCCTAAAGAGCCGAAAACTATTGATGGTATGATGCCTGAGGAAAGAACAAGATTAGCTGAACATCAATCAACTGATTTAGAAAAAGCATTTGATGAAGGAATGAAACTGTGCAATTATAAATTAAATGATGTTTTGGTAAGAGCATGGATTCTTAATAAAGACAGGTTTAGAATTGAAACTGCTGTTCCAGGGACAAGGATAAGCACTGTTTATGACATGGATATGGTTTATTCTTGGGATGACAGGACAAAGCAGGGTGTTAAGATAAAAATTTCAGATTTGCCAACAAAACAAGGTGAAAGAGTTGCTGGAATTGAAATTCCAAAAACTCCTGAACAAGTCATGGCATCTGATGTTGATGTTGTTTGTGTTAAATCTACAGCAATTGGAGAAGATATTTTGGATATTCCTGATATTGTTGAGTTTACAGATGTTACTGAAATAATAAAAGATTAATTTTTTTTATATTATGCAATTATAAACACAAATTCCTTCTCTACAGAAGTTTTCAGTAACGCATTTTGGCAGTATTGGATCAGAATATAGTGCTTTGATTCTTTCAAACTGACAGTCTGAATCTTGTTCACAAGGAACATGTTTTTGTTTTTCACTAAATTCGTTGTATTTTACTGGCTTTGCTGTCAAAAGTTTTTGTTCTCTTTCATCTATTATTTCTTGTGTGGTGCATACAAATTTGCATCTTCCAGTAGAGGCAATCCATTTCCATTCACCTACGCAAGAAGCATGCGGCACATTTTTGTTTACATTTGCACAGCATTCATCATTATAGCCAGGAGTTACTGTTCCACACCCTCCAACAAGAGGTTCTGAAGTTACTTCAATAAATACCTCATTGTTTGCAACACATTTGCGCGGATAGCTTTCTAAAACAGGATTTCCTGCATTAACACATTCTTCAAAATTAGAAATAGGAACAACACATCCTGTGATAAATATTAGAATAATAATAAAACCAAATACAATAATTTTTTTCATTATTTCATCCTCCATATTACTAAATAATAACATTATATATAAATCTGTTGCAGTTTGTTAAGGTTTTTACCTAAAGTATTTTATATTAGTTGTTG
>JAHWHW010000081.1 GCA_019322995.1 Candidatus Woesearchaeota archaeon
TATTATCAATCATAAAAAATACAATAAACTATTTAGATATAGGAAAAAATAATTTAAATGTATATAATAAAAATATTATTGCTTTTTTTTAAGAATTACTGATTCTGTTTGCAATCAAAACATTTATATTTTATAATCTAATTTTGTCTTTTAATGGGTCCATAGCTCAGCCTGGTAGAGCACTCGACTAATTTCTATTTTGGAATTAGGGTGAAGCTCTTAAAATATCAGGAGATACCGAGTGGTCGGGGGTTCGAAGCCCTCTGGACCCGTTTTTTTCAAGATAAAACGAGTGTGACAAAAATATCATAATCTTTATATATAAAGACTTTCTAAATAAGCTTATGGCAACAAAACAAGAATTAGAAAACTTAGTGGAAAAAAGAATTAAGCCAATAGTTGAAAAAGCAATGCATAATTATTTTGGAATTACAATAGCAGAAATAGAGTCAGATATTTCAGACAAAATAAAACACAGCCCTTTGATTGATTTTGAAATTAACACTGATATTCCATTCAAAAAAGCAAAAAAACAATTCAAAAAATTATATCTGAAAAAACTTTTAAAATTAAAATCCGGAAACATATCAGATGTTGCTAAACTTTCCGGACTTGATAGAAGATCAGTGCATAGATTAATCATAGAATTAAAAATAAAAATCAATCAGTTCAGAAAAGAAATAAAAAAACAGGAATACACAAAGCACGAAGCAGTGCAAAATATTGTTGAACAAACAGTTGAAACATATAAATCTGCTTTAAATCCGATAAAACTAAAAGAATTTTACAAGCATGCTCCGTCGATATCTAAAAATATTGCAAAAGAGCTTCCAAAAGCTCCTTTGCCTTTGTCAATTGCTGAAAAAGAATTTGAAAAAGCTTATTTGAAAAAAGCATTAAGCGAAAATAATAACAATATTTCTAGAACCGCAAAAAAAATTGGTTTAAGATTTGAAACATTGCATAGGAAGATTAAAAGTTTGAAAATATAGAAAGTTTTATGTATACTAACATGTTATAACCGTATATAATGAAGTTATTTTTGACAAGTCACGCAGTTAAAAGAATGGCTGTAAAAGCAATAAACAAAGAGCAAATAAAAGAAGCAATTAAAAAAGGGGGCAAAATAGCGCAAACAGACGGTTTGCTTGCAGTATATGGATATATAGAAGTTGCATATAAAAAAATAGGTCAAGATTATTATAAAATCAAAACGGTGAAATTAAGATGAAACGAAAAAAATGTGAAGAATGTAATGGCAAAATAATCCGAAAAAAAGTATCATTTAATTTATATGGGATAGATTTAGGAAAATTCACAGCAGATTTTTGTCCTAAATGTAATGAAGAGGTTTATGATGAAAAAACTTTAGATAAAATAAATAAGATTGCAAAGAAAAAAGGATTATGGGGATTGGAATCTCGAACAAAAGTTGGAGAAGTAGGAAATTCATTAGATATTCGAATAAGCAAAAAAATTGCTGATTTTATTGGCTTAAGAAAAGGAGAAGATATAATAGTACATCCAGAAAGTAAAAAGAGAATAGTTATTGATGTTGTTTAGATTATTTTCCTGAAACTTCAGAATATATCTTCTTAACATATTTTCTTGCTTCATGCAAAGGTTCAGGCATTTTATGAGGTTCTATTATTGTTTTTTTAACTAAACCAACAGAAGTTTTAAGTGAAATTAAATGTCCTGCAGAAACATAAAGTGGTTTGGCATGTTTTCGAGTAATAATTTCCTCTCCGCGTGTTTCATTAAGAATAACTATTTTTCCTTTTTTTAATTCTCCTACTAAAATTTTTTTTGCAATTCCAATTGTTGCCTTGCCAAGTTCAACTCCTACATAAGATGCAAGTCCGCATTTTAAAGGATGCGCAGCTCCGTGACCTGAAATCATCATTACATCTGGCTCTAATTCAAGTGAGTAATATGTCTGCATTATTGCAGGCCCTTCTCTAAAAGCAAGAAAACCTGGTATATAAGGCATCGGTGCTTTTGAAACTGTGTGTTTTTTTTCCAGAATTTCAAATGTTTTTGCATCCAGTAAAACAGCAGCACATATTATTTTGTCATTAAAAAAAGAAGTTTCAAAGCCGGCAATTTTTTTTATATCCTCTTTTTTTAATTCGTCGGATGTTCTTACTTCTTTAGCGATTTTTCTCTGTATGTCGCGAAGTTTTTTTGTGTCTGTTTTCATTTACACCAGCCTTTTTACAATATAAAAAACAAGCAAAAGAACTATTTAAAGCTTATGGAAGTTAATCACCGACTGATAATAAAAATTTTTTCATTATAGAAAATTTCGACTAGAAATTTTCAAGGGGTTTAATACCCCGACCTTTAGGTCGAAATTTTCTATCCCAAAAAATTGCCAACATGAATAGCGAGCCGTAATACTCCAACCTTTAGGTTGGAATTAGGCGAGCTTATAATTTATTGGCAATTTTTTGTTATTATTTTAAGAATTCTTTTTCAATATGTTTTTCTATTTTCATTGAGCGAAGTTTTATATTGTCTTCTAATTTTTTAATAATTACATTATTTTCAAGTGTTTTCAGATTAAGATGTTCATCTGCGATTTTAAAATCAAATTTTACAGTATTTTCTTTTTTTTCTATCATAAACTTGCTATTTTTTGTTATTTTATAAATCTTATGTTTTTGAAAATATTGTACTGGGTCATGACATATGTCACCACCTTATAAATTCAGTTTTATTTACT
>JAHWHW010000082.1 GCA_019322995.1 Candidatus Woesearchaeota archaeon
TTTGGTTGTTTTATTTTTCTGAAAAATTTTTTGATTATTCTTCCCATTGTATTCTGTTTATTTTGTTTTATTTATATTTTTTTCCATTGATTGAAGGTATTGCTTTAGTTTTTCTTTGATTTTATCTTTTAATTCTTCTTTTAGATCTAATAAGCTTACTTGTTTTTCCCAGTTGATATCCGGCAGGTGTGTCAATGTTCCTTTCATTGGTCTTCCTGCTTTTTTTGCTTCTTTTTCTATTGTTTTTGCTTGTTCTGTGCCAAATAGTTTTGTTGCTGGAAATTTTGTCACTGCATTTGCTCCTGCTTGCAATAGTTTTCCTGCTTCTTTATATCTTCTTGCTGTTGTTCCTGCAATTATTTCCAGTTTTGGAAATGCAATTCTTGTCTTGGCTATCCATTGAGTGTAATATTCTGTTGTTGGTCCTTGTTTGTTTTCAAAAATAGTTCCTCTTACTGGTTTTAGTGCATAAAATGTTATTCTATCCAGATTGTGTTCTTTTATGAATTTCTGAAGGATTTCAAAGTCGTTTTCTTTTTCTCCTAGTCCTATTATTATTGCTATGCTTGTTTTAAATCCTAATTGTTTTGCTGTTTTTAGCATTTCTGAGTATGGTTTTATTGGTTTGTCAGGGCATAATTCATTGTGAAGTGTTTCTTCTGTTGTTTCTATTGATGCGCATATTCCTTCAACATATGGTTTTAATTGTTCTAATTGTTTTTTTGTAAATGAACCCAGGTTTATCCATACTTTTCTGCCTATTATTTTGTTTACATTTTTTATTATTTCTATTAGTTCTTCAAAAGGATATATGTCATATCCTCCTGTGAGAAATTCTATGCTCCATCCTAGGTTTTTTGCAAGAACTGCTTCTACTAATACTGAAGCTATTGTTCTTTTCGCTGTTTTTGCGTGTTTTACTTTGTGGTGTATTGTTGATCTAAAGCAGAATTTGCAAGTCCCTCGTTCACAATACCAACTTAGAAAAATGCATCTGCCATAATAAGATTCTTTTGGAAAGTTTTCAAGATATGTTTGGTTTGCTTTTTCAAATATATTCATTTTTTAAGCCCTCAGAGAGATTTGAACTCTCGACCTATTGCTTGCCCGTATGTTTTTACGAGGCAATCGCTCTACCAGGCTGAGCTATGAGGGCTTTTTAAAGTTTGTTAAGAATTTCTTGTTTTGTCTTGAATTTTTTTTGACATTCAAAACATATTGTGTGTTTTTTTCCTTTTTGGTCTTTTATTATGGTCCCTAGTATTTTCTTTAGAAATGTTTCTCCGATTTTTTTCTTGCATATTTCACATTTCATTTTCTTTATTTTGATGGATTTACTGCTAATCTTACTTAATTAAATATAGTAATATATTTATAAAACTTCTCCCTATTTGAGTTATTATGACTAGAATAGCTGTAGTTGAAAAGGAGAAGTGCAATCCAATGGGTTGTGGAGGCCATCTTTGTATTAGGTTGTGTCCTGTTAATCGCATGGGTAAAGACTGTATTACAAAAGATATCGACGGTAAAGTAAAGATTGATGAAAAATTATGTACTGGCTGCGGTATTTGTCCTAATAGGTGTCCTTTTCAGGCTATTTCTATTGTTAATCTGCCTGCTGAATTAACTAAAAAACCTATTCACAAGTATGGTAAAAATGGTTTTCATTTGTATAATCTTCCTACTCCTGTTTTTGGCAAGGTTGTTGGCATTTTAGGTCGTAATGGTATTGGAAAATCTACTGCTATTAAGATTTTTGCTGGTTTGTTAAAGCCTAATCTTGGCGAGGATAAAGAGGTTTCTTATGATCGTTTGATTGATTATTTTAAGGGTTCTGAAGCTCAGGGTTTTTTTGAGAAGATAAAACAGGGAAAGATTAAGATAAGTTACAAGCCTCAGCAGGTTGATGCTATTCCTAAAAATTATAATGGAAATGTTCGCGGTTTGCTTTCAAAAGTTGATGAAACCGAAAAAATGCAAGAGGTTGTTGAAGCATTAGATTTGAAAAATGTTCTTAGTACTGATATTTCTAATATTTCTGGAGGAGAATTGCAGAGAGTTGCTATTGCAGCAACTGTTTTAAAAAAAGCTAATGTTTATATTTTTGATGAACCTAGTTCTTATTTGGATATTAAGCAGAGAATCAGAGTTTCTAAATTTATTAAGTCTTTGGCTGACGAAAATACTGCTGTTTTGGTTGTTGAGCATGACTTAATTATTCTTGATTATATGACTGATATGATTCATATCATGTTTGGTAAGCCTGGTGTTTATGGTATTGTTAGTTTGCCTAAGGTTACTCGCAATGGTATTAATATTTACATGGACGGTTATATGAAAGATATGAATATGCGTTTTAGGGATTATTCTTTAAAATTTGAACCGCGGCCTTCAATTAGCAAAGACGGTCTGCCTGTTCTTACGTCATGGAATAATATTCGAAAAAAGCTTGATAATTTTATTTTAAATGCAATGAATGGAAATATTCATAAGAAAGCTAGTGTGGGTATTCTTGGTGAAAATGGTATTGGTAAAACTACTTTTATTAAGATTCTTGCAGGAGTTTTAAAGCAGGATTCTGGTGTTATTAGCGAGCAGATTAAGGTTAGTTATAAGCCTCAGTATTTGGACTCTTCTTCTAATGAGATTGTTGGTTCTTTATTAGGTGATAATGTGAAGAAGTTTGAGCATCAATTAATTAATCCTTTGGATAT
>JAHWHW010000083.1 GCA_019322995.1 Candidatus Woesearchaeota archaeon
TTTGCCATGATTTTTAGTTTTCTTTTTAGTTAATTTTATATAACTTTAATTCTTTTTTTGTTCTGATGAAAATAACCGTATCTGGCAAAATAGGTGCAGGCAAAACTACTGTTTCTAAGATTTTAGCCAAGAAATTAAACCTGAAATATCTTTCAACAGGAGATGTTTGGAGAGAAATAGCCAAAGAAAAAGGAATAACCATAACAGAATTTGCAAAACTAGCTGAAAAAGAAACAAAATATCATCAGGAATTAGATAAGAAAACTGAAGAAATCGGAAAAATACAGGATAATTTTGTTTTTGACTCCAGACTAGCATTTAATTTTATTCCAGATTCTATTAAAATTTTTTTAGATGTTAATATTGAAATTGCTGCAAAGAGAATTTTTAATCAAAAAAGAGAAAAAGAGAAAGAAAACACAGATTTAGAGAAAACCAGAAAAGCAATAATAACAAGAGAGCAGTCAGAATTAAAAGCATACCAAGAATTATATAATTTAAATCATCATGACAAGGCAAATTATGATTTGGTTATTGATACTTCTAAATCCAATCCAGAAAAAATAGTCAATAAAATAATAGAACTATTAAAACAAAAGGGAAAGCTTTAAAAGCCTTCTAGAACTCTTTTTGTGCATGGCTATTAAAGAAGGCGACTTTATTGAGGTCGATTATACTGGAAAATTAAAAGAAGATGAAGCTATTTTTGATACTACTGATGAAAAACTTGCAAAAGAAGCAGGAATTTATTCTGAGAAAATGGAATATGGGTCTGTAATAATATGTGTGGGAAAAGGACAAATCTTAAAAGGTCTTGAACAGAAATTTATTGGAAAAAAACCTGAAAAATTCACAATTGATTTAAAACCAGAAGAAGCATTTGGAAAAAAAGATGCAAGTTTAATACAATTGATTCCCAATAAAAAATTCGTAGAAAACAAAATTCAGCCAATGGTTGGACTGCAGGTAAATATTGACGGAACATTAGGTATTGTCAGGCGGGCCGGAGGCGGAAGAATTCTTGTAGATTTTAACCATCCTTTGTCTGGAAGAGAAATAACCTATGATATTAATATTAAAAGAATGGTGACAGACAAAAAAGAACAAATAAAAGGATTATTATCAGTTTTAATGAAAATAAAACCAATTAATATTAATGTTGAAAAAGATGAAGCAGTTATTGAATTAAAACAAGAACTTCCTGAAAAAGTTTCAGAACATATGTCCAAAGAATTCTGCGAAATGCTAAAACTTAAAAAAGTCATTTTTAAAAAAGCAGAAGAGAAAAAAGAAGCTGATAAAAAAGAAGCTGATAAAAAAGAAGAACAAAAAATATAAAATCTGAAGCATCAAAAAAATAATCTCTCTTCTCTATTACAATAATATTTATATATTACCTTAGAATAGCACTACTCAAGGGTATTAAATGGTGATAGTTGGTGGAATTTATAAAACCGTTAGATTCTGAAAAAAGCTCTTTTGCAAAGCCAAAGATTCAAAAGAACTCTGAAGACGCAGAATTAGAAGAAATGCTGGCAAAACAAAGAGCAAGCATAAAAGTTATAGGCTGCGGAGGGGGCGGAAACAACACAATAAACCGGATTTCTGAAGTAGGAATAGTTGGGGCAGAAACTCTAGGAATAAACACAGACGCCCAAGATTTATTATACACAACTTCTGACAAAAAAATCCTAATAGGCAAAGAAATAACAAAAGGCCTTGGAGCAGGCTCAAATCCAAAAATAGGTGAAGAAGCTGCAAAAGAAAGTGAACACGAAGTTAAACGCAATATAGAAGGAGCAGATATGGTATTCATAACTTGTGGTTTGGGCGGAGGAACAGGAACAGGTTCAGCTCCAGTAGTTGCAGACGCAGCCAAAAAATTAGGATGCTTAACAGTGGCAATAGTAACTATCCCTTTTACAATGGAAGGAAACAGAAGATATGACAATGCACTAATAGGACTGGAAAAACTAGAACAAGTAGTAGACACATTAATTGTAATACCTAATGATAAATTGTTAGAACTAGCACCAGATCTTCCGTTACATACTGCTTTTAAAGTGGCAGATGAAATCTTAACAAATGCAGTAAAAGGAATAGCAGAACTAGTAACAAGAGCAGGTCTTGTTAACCTAGATTTTGCAGACATAAGAACTGTAATGAAAGACGGCGGAGTAGCACTAATAGGAGTTGGAGAAAGCGACTCTGAAAACAGAGCAATGGAAGCAGTAGAAAAAGCAATAACAAATCCATTATTAGATGTTGATATTACTGGAGCTAAAGGAGCATTGATAAATGTTTCAGGAAGCAAAGACCTAACTCTTAATGAAGCTAAGCAGGTTGTTGAGGCTGTTTCCCAAAAACTATCAGAAGATGCTCGCATAATATGGGGAGCCCAGATTTATGAAGACCTAGGAAACACATTAAAATGCATGCTAATAGTAACTGGTGTTAAATCACCCCAAATATTCGGCTACACACACAAGATTTCTGATGCAAACAAAAAAGAAATTGAGAATGAATTAGGAATAGAATTTGTTGATTAGAATTATATTGAAAAAGAAAAAACAAATACCCAAATTAGGACTTTTTTTAAGAAATTTAAATAAAAATTGGTTTGAATTAAGATTATTTACATTTCACGCCAGAACTATTTTTGAA
>JAHWHW010000084.1 GCA_019322995.1 Candidatus Woesearchaeota archaeon
TTTTTAGTTTGTTTACTCTGTATTCGTCTTTGTTTAGCACTCTCATGATTTATATCAATGTTTTGTTATTTAAAAAGCTTGTGTATTATTTTATAAAGAAAGTTTTAGGCTGTTATCCAGCCTAGCATAAATCCTTGTTCTGATGAGTTTATTCCATCATCTTCAAGCCTAGCCATTATTCCTTCTTCTGTGTATATGTCTTTGTCTTGTAGTTCTTTTATATTTAGAATATCTGTTTCTTCGTCTGCAGGCATGAAATTGTCTTTTTCCAGTTCATCTGTGTCAAATATTAGTTTTACTTTCATTTTTTTCACCTCTTTATTCTTAATGTTCCTTCTTGAATAGATATTGCTTTGGTTTGTTCAAATAACAATTCTTTTATTGTTGGTATGCTCATGTCTAAATTCATGGTTATCACCTCATTAGATATGATAGAATTATGATTTATATACTTCGCACAGACTTGACCAGTGGCTCTTGTATGGGATTTTCCCGTAACTTTATATAGGGATATTTTTTTATTTTATATATGGCTGGAGAGTATAATTTAAAGATATTATTAAATCATTTTAATAGGTATAGAAAGGATAATCCTAGTTGGGAAACTGAGGATGGCACTCTTATAATTAGTGGTTATGTAAAAGAGGATAATTCTATATATATTGCTCAATTAGCAGGTGTTGGAACTTTTTTTGAAAATGTAGATTTTTTTACAGATTACTTAGATGGTTCTGTTTTGTTGTTTTTTTGTGGTGAAGAAAATCCCAAAGTTTGTAATAATAAAAATTTAAAAGAAATTATTGCAGAAGAAGTTTTTAATAGAACTTTGTTAGGAAAAAAAACTTATTCAAGATTTGAAGATAGTTAAAATTCACTTAATTTTTTTGAAACACTTAGTATTGTTGTGTTTCCTTCTTTTCCGCATATTTTGTTTGCTGTTATAAATCCTAGTTTATTTAATTTTTCTACTTTTCTCTGAAAAGTTTTATAGGCGCTGACACCGCCTTTGGATTTGTATGCATTAAAAACATCTCCTATTTTTTTGTCAGAGTTTTCTTTAATTATATTTAGGATAAATCTTGTGTCCTCTTCTAGTTCAGATGAATTTTTAATCTGAAAACTTTCCAGTTTGCTTATTGATTTTTCTGCATGTGTTATTTCTATTTTTTTTGAGCTTGCATCTTCTGCTGTTCTTGCACTTTCTCTTAGTAAATGTATTCCTGAGCGTATGTCTTGTCTTTTTGAGGAGCTGTCTGCAATTAATTGAAGTGCTTCTTCTGTTAAAGAACCTTCTACAATTGATATTCTGGCTCTTTGTTTTAATATTTCATATGTTTCTTCTGCTGTATAAGGTTTGAATTCAAGGCTTTCTGGTGAGAGTCTTGATTTTATTCTGTCTTCCATGTCAACAAGTATTTCTTTGTTGTTTGTTATCAAAATAATTGATTTTTTGTATAAATCATTTAATAAGCTGTATAAAAACTCAAAATCTTCTATTTTGTCGATTTCATCAAATACAAATGCTGCTGCTTTTTCATTCAGGTCTTTTTTTATTATGTTAAATAGTTCTGTTGTTTTTTTGTTTTGAAGGAATTTGTAGCCAAGAAAATCACATATTGCAAGAAATATTTTGAAAGTTGTGTTTTTTTGCCAGCAGTTTATGTATATGGGTACAATTCCTTCTGTGTTTTCTTCTAAATCTCGAAGAACCCATCGTGCTGCTGCTGTTTTTCCTATTCCTGGAGCGCCGTATACAAATAGGTTTCTTCCGTTTCTGTCTGTAAGAAGTGGTTTTATGCATTCTACTATTTGTTTTTGCTGGTTTTCACGAAAAGGCATTATTTTTGGAACAAATTCATAGTCTAGTGCGTATTCATTTGTTATAAGTCGTTCTTCTGCCCCCAGCATATCTTTGAACATTGACATGAATAATAATAATTATAACTGCTTTATAAGTTTTTCCTGCTTATAAGAATTAATTAATTATTTTAGTTTTTTTCCGCACATTGAGCAGTAATAGTCTATTTTGCGTATTATGTTGTTGCAGTGACTGCATTTAGTATAGTGTTCTTGTTGTTTAATTGTTTTTTTCTCTTTTTTGCTTGCTTTTTCATAGAATATATATGAAATCATAATTTTAAATATTCCTAGTGTTATTATTATTAGTCCTGCGTAAAAAAATAAAACAAAATCTTCGCCAAGATAATGAGAAACTGTGCTTAATAGTATTCCTAGCATTAGCCATATTATTGCATGGATTTTCATATTTTCTTAAAACCAGTATATTTGTGCAGTGCTTTTGGTATTAAGATAGTTCCGTCTTTTTGCTGGAAATTTTCAATTATTCCTACTAAGACTCTTGATGTTGCAATGGCAGTATTATTAAGTGTATGAAGAACTTTTTTGTTTAGGTATTTGTCTATACTTTTTATTTTTAGTTTTCTTGCCTGATAGTCTGTGCAGTTGCTTAAAGAGGTTACTTCCTGGTATTTTCCTTGTCTGGGCATCCATAATTCTAGGTCTATTTGTTTTGCTTTAATGTTTCCTAGGTCTCCTGAGCACATTTCCAGTAGTCTGTAGGGTATTCCTATTTCTTTGAACATTTGTTCTGTATTTTTGAGAAGTTCTTCAAAG
>JAHWHW010000085.1 GCA_019322995.1 Candidatus Woesearchaeota archaeon
AAATAGGAACAATACAAAAATCAAGCTTTGAAGATCTTGAAAAAGCTCTTGCAAAAATCGCAGTGCCTGAAAAAGTAATGCTGTCAAGCACAACACTGGAAAGCCTAGAAAAAATTTTTGGAAAAGACTTTGAAATAATGATTGCCTAAACAGGCAATAATTTTTTAGTTATTTCATCAGAAGGTCTTTCATCAGGAATAAACTTTTTAAGAGTTTTATTCTTAAAAGAAACGGGTTTTGTTTTGCAGTTTTTATCATATTCGCATTTATTAAACAACAATAAGTCAACTATTGCAGAATATCTTCTAATCTCTTCAATCCAAGCATTTTCATTACCATTAAAATCTGTTTCTTCAATCTGCTGTAATCTTAAATCAAGATAAGACTCAACATCAGCAAGACTAGCAACTGCAGAAGCAGTATACAAATGCAGTCTGTCTGCTTCATCTAATTTCTGCTCTTGTTCAGCATTAGGACACTGCATTAAATATCTTTCAAATCGGTTATAATAAATCTTAGACGCTAAATTAATCTTTTCTTTAATATTCATCCTCGCTCACTCCTCCTGCCTAAAGGCAAAAACATTTAAAATTTAGTTGAGGTTTAAAAAGCTTTGTATTTTTAGTGCTGTCAACTTAAGTGTCAAAAAAACAAACCCTGCAGTGGTGCAAAGCCTCATTCACCTCTCAACTTCGGGCTAATGCCCTCAGGTCGCATTGTGTGCACTTATCGCAACACCGGCAATTTACGCACCACTGCCAAAGACACGAAACTTGACTTTACCGTATTTTTAGTTACTACCAGCTAATTAGACCAAACATTTATAATCATTATTTGAGTGTTTCTTTATAGAGGGGTGTTTAAATGAAAACCGGCTTTAAAGTCATTGAAGCAATGACACAAAATCCTGTAACAATAGGTCATAATGCAACACTTAGAAAAGCAGCAAATCTTATGAAAGAAATGCATGTAGGCTCTTTAATAGTAAAAGAAAAAGATAAAATATCAGGAATAATCTCTGAACAAGATATTGTCAGAAAAGCAGTTGCAAAAGGAAATGTGGGAAAATTTCTTGTAAAAAACATAATGGAAGAAAACCTGCACACTATTTCCCCTGAAAAAGATATATTTGAAGCAATAACAATGATGAGAGACTATAATATAAGACATCTTCCGGTTATGGACAAAGAAAAATTCTACGGACTTGTAACTGCAAAAGATATTTTCAAAATAGAACCAGACTTGTTTGAACTGATGGTTGAAAAAATAGAGCTAAAAGAAGAAAAACGAAAACCCATATACAATATTCCAGAAAGAGAAGGAATATGCGAGTTATGCGGAGAATATTCTGAAGAAATAATGCCAGTCGAGGGCTCTCTTATGTGTGCAAGATGCAGGGAAATCTAAAAAGAGTTCATGTTCTTATTTACGGAGAAGTGCAGGGAGTATTTTTCAGAGCTTTTGTCAAAAAAACAGCAGATTCTTTGGGAATTTTGGGATGGGTAAAAAACAAACCAAATGGATCTGTAGAAGCAGTTGCTGAAGCAAACAAAGAAAAACTGGACAAGTTCTTGGAGACCTGCAGCAAAGGTCCGCAAACATCAGAAGTTGTAGAAATTAGACGAAGCTGGGAAAAACCTACAGGAGAGTTTAATGGGTTTGATATAAAACATTAAAGCAATTTATCCAATCCAAAACCAATCAAATAACCTGCAACAGCAGCTGCTGTCCCTATTAAGGCTAATTCTAAACCACACTTAAACCATTTTTGTTTTGTAAGTCTTGCTTTTACAATTCCTGTTAAAAACAGAATAAAAATAGACACAAAAAAAGCAGTATAAATTCCGGTTTTCACAGAAAGAAAAAAGAAAGGAAACAAAGGAATCAAAGAACCGCCCACAGAAGCAAAGCCCACAACAAGACCATTTTTCAAAGGATGAAAATATTCCTGAGGAAATAATCTTAACTCCTCAGCCATCATAGTATCTATCCAAACTTTTTTATTAGAGGTTATCTTAGATACTATCTGCGACAAAAGCCTGCCTTTGAAACCTTTTTTCCTGTAAATATACTCTATTTCCTTTTTTTCAAGATGAGGAACCTGCTTTATTTCCTGCTTTTCTTTTCTAACCATACTCTTGTAATAATCATAAGCAGATTTTGAAGAAGTATAAGCAACAGCGCCCATTGAAATAGACTCTGCAAACAAAGCTGCTAAACCTGAAATAATAACAATCTTAGTGCTTGAAGTGGCTGCTCCAATCCCAAGAACTAAAGCTAAAACATTAACAAGGCCATCTTGGCCTCCAAGAATTATATCTTTAAAAATATAACTAGCAGAATGACTTTTTGAAGACTGTTTTTTCTTCATTTCGCATTAATAAAACTCTTTTACTATAAAAACCTTTGTTTTTTTCATATGAATTTTAATATTTGAAAAATAGTTCTTTTTCATATTTTTTGATTTTTTCAAAAAAGCTCTTTTTCAACGAAAGATTTATAAATAGTCATATTATTTTACCTATGAAGTGAAATTAATCCGAACTTTGCAGAAAACAAACAAAGACCAGTATATTCTAACTATTCCAAAAACTCTTGTTCAGCTTTTAAATTGGGAAAATAAA
>JAHWHW010000086.1 GCA_019322995.1 Candidatus Woesearchaeota archaeon
GTCTATTATTGTTGCTCCGCAAAGCATTGTTGCCATTAGGCTTTCATGGCCTGGAGCATCTATTAGAGATGCTTTTCTTAGTAAGTCGCATTCAGAAGCGCAGTTAGGGCATTTTTTAGAAATACTATAGCATTTTGGGTCTTGGCATTTTGGACATTTGTAGATAGCTATATCTGCATATCCTAGTCTTATTGTTATTCCTCTTTTAACTTCTTCAGAATGCGTGTCTGCCCATTTGCCGGATAATGCCTGGACAAGTGTTGTTTTCCCATGGTCTACATGACCTATCATACCTATACTTATTTCAGGCTGTTTTTTTTCTTCAGATGTCATTTAAATATGCTAATTAAGTGAGTTTTATAAAGCTAACTGTTGCATTGGCTTTTTATCAAAATATTTTTATAATAGATAATTTTTTATATTATAAAATGAGTGTTTTTGAAAAATTAAAATCAATATTAACAGGATTAGTTAAAGATCCTGTTTATTTGTTTACAAAAAAAGAACTTGCAAAAGGAAAAGAGTCTCCAGATATTTTTTGGCAGATTAAAAAAAATTATCCAAAAAAAGATACTGCATTGATTAAATCCGTGATGCAGGAAGCAATTGAAGATTATTTTGAGGAAAAAAGAAATGTTTTAAGGTGGGCTAAGATAGATTTTAAAGATAAAAATCGGTTAAGAGAGGAGTTTATTAGCAGAGAAGGAAGATGCCTGGTTGATTTGGCAAAGATATGATTTTTTTTAGGCGAAATGTTTTTATATATGATTGATTAATATTGTTCTATGGGCATAATAGGCAAAATATCTGATTGGATTTATTCAAAAAAAAGAGATTGGAAAGCATTAAGAGGAAGAAAAAGATTCAGAAAAAGAACTAATCTGCCTGAAAAGATTGAGAATATTATTAAATCAGATATTAAGAGGGGAATAGAGATTAGTTTGGCTGTTAATCACGCAAGACTTTATTGTAAATCTATGGGTTATTCTGACAGGGAATTTAACATGGCTTTTGTAGATGCAGTTAATAAGCTGCACAAGGATGAGATAATTACTGCTGAAGAATATCATGATTTAATGGGTTGATTTTTTTATTATGTAAAATATTTCATTTGCTTCTTGTATAAGGGTAAAATTCCATTTTTTTCTTTCCAATAGTTTTTCAAGCCATCCTCTATGGGCATGTTTCATTGGCTTTCCGCCAAGTTTATGAGTTGCAAAACTAGTAACAATGAATTTTGCTTTTATTTTTGAAAGGATCTCTTCAGCTAATTTATGTCCTTTTTTTTCAATAGTGTCAAGAACTTTGAATAAAAAACAAACATCAACTAATGGTATTTTTTCAACTAATTCAGGTTTTTTTAGGTTTATTGCAAATGTTTTTCCTTTTATTTTCATTAAATTAAAATATTTTTGCAGAAATTCGCAGTCTTTTTTGTTAAGTTCAGATGCATAATAGGTTATGTTTTTTAATTTCATATATTGAAAAGAGACAGGGTTCATTCCGCACCCCAAATCAAGTATTTTTTTAGGTTTTCCAGTTATTTTGAATATCTTTTGGTAAATAAATGGATAAATGTCTATTCTTTCTGCTGTTGATTTGTGTGTTTTAAGAAGTTTTTTGTTAAGCTCTTTTTGTTTTAAAGTATTTTTTAATTCTTTAAGGAATTTTTCTCTTTTATTAATGTTTTCAGAAAACATTCCATATTCCAGTCTTAGTTTTTCTCTTGTTTTTTTTATTATTTCTTTGTATTCTTTTGAGCGTGTTCTTTTTTGCTGAAATGCTTTTTTTAGTTTAGGGTTTGCTGAAAGTATTTTTTTCACAATAGGAATTATATAGTTGTTTTCTATATTTTTAAGTTCTTTTTTTTGTTTTATTTTGTTTATCAGTGTTTTCATTTGCATGCTTTGTCCATCATCAGATTATATTCGCATTTCCATGTTTTTTGATTATATTTGCCAATATTATTAAAAACAGAACAGTCTGTTTGTTCTTCTCTGATTTTCCCCTGGTCATTCATCCATATTTTTCCTTGTTTGCATTTTACTTCTAAATCTCTTGGTGGTCCGATATAATGAAATTCGTATAATTCATTGCATTTGCTTCCTTTGCAGTTTGATGTTCTTATCATGCTGTGATTGTTTTTTGCATCGAATTTGTTGTCAGATGAATAATGCCAGTAGTAGAGTTCAAAACTGGTGTCTCCTTTGGTGTATTTTGCAAAGCAGTCTTGGTTTTGTTCATATACTCCAGCAGGCATTCCTAGTTTTATTCCTGTAAGTTTGCTTATTTGTTTTGTTTCAGAATATCTTTCGCATTCAGGGCTTAATTCTATTGAAGAGCATCCTGTTAAAATTACTATTAATAAGATTATCACGACTTTTTTCATTTTAATCTGAAAATTCTTTCACCTTTTAAATAATGTTTGCTTATGTTTGTGATTTTTACAGTAATTTTTTCTCCTATTTTGCAGTCTTCATCAACAACAACTTGTTTATAAGAATGGTTTCTTCCTTTCATAGTATTGTTTTTGCCTTTTTCATCTATTAATATTTCTCCTTTCCATTTTTTCCATTTTAGGTTTTGGTCAAATG
>JAHWHW010000087.1 GCA_019322995.1 Candidatus Woesearchaeota archaeon
AAAATAAAATTTTTCAATGAATTATATTTTTTAATAGTTTTATCAATCAATTCTCTAGTCAATATATTATCCTCTCTGCGGGTTTTATTCTTTTTTTTGCTGTTATTTTTTCTCTTTTTAGAACCTATAAAAGTATCACTAATCAAATTATACAATAAAATTTTCATCAAAATATCTTTTTTTAAAAATTCTTCATTGACTTTTTTCAGATATTTTTCTGGAACACTTTCAGCAATATACGGAATAGAAACATATGTCTTAAAATGCTCATGGACATTATCAGAAACAATTGAATCATTTTGTTCTTCATAAATAAACTTCAACATCTCAGAATAATCATCATACTCAATGCTAATTTTATTTATTATAAGATCAGCAGCTCTTCGCGCAGGCCTTTTTTTTGATTGATTTTCCAAAGAACTCATAAAAAACCATTCAGCAATATAATCTAAAACTGCTTTTTTAGTCAATGCATTGGGCTGACGCAAAGCAGACAAATAATTTTTCATTCCAGACTCAATAAGCTCATCACGCATATCACTATAATATGCCAAGCCCAAAAAAAATCTAATATCCTTAGGAACACTTTTTATAGTTTTTGCCTTGGATACAATATTCTTTACATCCTCAACTTTTCTTGACTGCAATAACAAAACTTTTTCCCTAATTGTTGCAGCAGAATCGTAAATAAAATCAGTATTTTCCTTATCTTTTCTTTTCTTTTTAAAATTGTTTACACGAGCCATTTCTTTTTCTATTTTAGCTAACTCTTTTTCATCTTCTTCAGAAACATCTTTTAGCAAAACATCTAATTCGCTATCTTCATCAAAAGAATCTTCATCGCCAAAAGAATCTTCATAATCTCTATATTCATCTTCACTCATATAAGGCAGAAAGAATTATAATCCATTTAAATATTTTTCGACACAATCATATCAGCCAAAACAAAGGATTTCCAAAAAACAAAGTAAACAAATAACCAAAAAGCAAAACAGGAACAAAAGGAATCCCCACTTTAATCAAAATCTTCTTAATCCTGCTCTTTTTTAGATTTTCAATCTGCTTTAAAGAAACACCCAAATCAGAAGGACCGCAGATTCTTTTTTTATTTACAAAAACATCATTAACAATCCAATCCCCCTCAGTAAGCTCAGATGCAGAAACAAATTTATGCATTGCAACTTTTTCAACAGTTCTGACAAAAACAGCAACATAATAAAACAAAGGCACTGTCACAGCAATCATAATAACAAAGATTTGAATAATGCTATTAATCTTTATTAAAAAAGAAAGAACAACAATAACCAGCAAAAAAACCAAAGGAACAACACGAAATCTGCCTTGAAAATGCAGTTTTTTCATAAACTCTTTTTTAAAAGAATTCCAATTCTTAAATGCCAGACAAACAGACCAAACAGCACCATAAACACCGCCAATCCAAATTGAATTAATCACAAAAGCCAAAATAATATGATTAAAATCCATTGAAAGCCCCAAGCAAACACCAACAGCCATCAAAACCTTTGAATCGCCGCCCCCCCATTGTCCAAAATAATACAAAGCACAAGCTAAAGCAAAAAAAACAGCAAAACCTGTAATTCCCTCTATGATATAAACAGAACTCCAAGTATAAGAAGACCAAATAAACCTTAATCCAAAACCAGCACAAATCCCTGCATAAGAAATCCAGTCAGGAACCTCTCTAGTCCTTATATCAGTTATAGACCCAATTACAAGAATGAACAAAACAACAATCAACAAAAATAACCACATAATGAACAAATATGGCATAAAATTTATAAATATTTATAGTATATAGTAAACACATGGTGGGCGTAAAAAGCATAATACAAGGAGTAAAAAACAAGATAACACTAAGCAGCAAAAAAATACCAAAACACATAGCCATACTAATTGACGGATGCCAAGATTATTCTGAAAAAAACCAAAAAGAACTCTCAGAAGTATATGAAAAAGAATTTTCCATAATAAAAGAAATAATCAAAACATCAATAACTCTGGATATACCAATACTCACATTTCACTCAAAAGACAAAATAGATGAAAAAGAAACAGAACACCTTATAAAATTCTTTGAAAGCCTGCTTGAATGGAGCCTTATAAAAGAAAATCAGGTGAAAATATCAGTTCTTGGAAAATGGTATGACCTGCCTGAAAGAATAGTAGAGCCAATAAAAAAAATAATATCTGAAACAAAAGAATACGACAAATTCTTTGTAAACTTCTGCATAAACTACTCAGGAAAAGAAGAAATAATATCTGCATGTAAACTGATTGCTCATCAAGTAAAATCAGGAAAATCAGATCCAGAAGCAATAGACAAAGCAATGATAAAAGAAAACCTATACTCATCTTATTTTCTTCCACCTCAACTAATGATAATCACAGGCCATAAAAAAACAACAGGCGGACTTTTGCTATGGGATTCTTCTGAAACAATAATACACTTTTCAGATGTTCTATGGCCTGAATTCAGCAAAGAAAACTTTTTGAAAGCAGTAAAATATTTTCAGAACTAAAATATGTCATTAAGTTTTTAAAGTCTAAAAACAGATATTTTTA
>JAHWHW010000088.1 GCA_019322995.1 Candidatus Woesearchaeota archaeon
AATCTGGAAATGAAATACTTTACAATATAACAAGAATAAATACAGAACTAAAAAAATCTCAAATATCTTTAATTGGTATATCCAATGATCTTATTTTTACAGACAACTTAGATCCAAGAGTAAAAAGCTCATTATCAGAAGAAGAAATAGTATTTCCACCATACAATGCACTTCAAATACAAGAAATATTAAAAGACAGGGCAAACAAAGCATTCACAGAAAAAGCAGTAGAGCCAGGAGTAATAGAAAAATGCTCTGCTTATGCAGCCAGAGAACACGGTGATGCAAGAAGAGCAATAGAACTATTAAGAGTAGCAGGAGAACTAGCAGAACGAAACAATCAAGAACAAATAAAAATGCCAAACATAGACAAAGCAGAAGAAAAAATAGACAAAGACCGATTTTTACATTTAATAAAAACACAACCACAACAGCATCAAGCGACACTTTATGCTATATACAATGTATGTTCAAAAAAAGAAAAACACGTATTCACAGGAGAAGTATATGAAATATATCAAAAACTCTGCAGTCAAATAAACCTAAGACCTTTAACCCAAAGAAGAATATCAGATATAATAGCAGAGTTTGACATGATGGGCATAATCAATGCTGAAATAATCTCAAAAGGCAGATATGGGAGAACAAGAGAAATAAGACTAGCATCTACAAACGCGCTACAACCAAAAATACAGAAAATATTAGAAGAAGAATTAGGACTTGCTTAATTTCAAAAATGGAAGCACAAACTAAGAAAAAGGAGATAGTGTCATATCTATTAAAAAACAAAGTTCTAGTTACAACAACATTCATGAAAAAACTGGATAATGAACAAGAATTGGAAACAATATACCAAAAAGTGCAATCAAAAGAAAACATAAATCAAATAATACAAGAAACAAAAAAAAACAATCAAGAAAAAACAGATATTAAAAAATCTAATGTAAAAATAATCTTCAATTACACGACCCCTTCTAACAAAAGAAAAATACAAGACTTTATAGATTATTACAATGCCAGATATAAAGCACTTGAAAAAATACTTCAAAATAGACAAGAACTAAGTTCACTAACTTCAATAGGGAGACTCACAGCAAAAAACGATAGAGAAACAGTATCAATAATAGGAATGATAAAAGACAAACAAACCACAAAAAACAACAATATAATACTAGAAGTAGAAGACCCCACAGGAACAATAAAAATACTTGCCTCTAAAAACAAACCAGAAATATGCGAAATAGCAAATAATACAGCATTTGATGAAGTAATAGGCATAACAGGAGTTACAGGAAACAACATAATATTTGCTAACTCCATAGTTCTACCTGAAATACCAGTAATAACAGAATTAAAAAAAGCACCTGATCAAGCATATGCAATTGTAATATCAGATATACATGTAGGATCAACAGAATTTCTAGAAGAAGAATTCAAAAAATTCATTTCATGGATAAAAGGAGAATCAGGAAACGAACAACAAAAACAAATAGCCAAAAAAGTAAAATACATATTTATAGTCGGCGATTTGGTAGACGGAGTAGGAATTTACCCAAAACAAGAAAACGAACTAAAAATAAAAGACATACACGAACAATTCAAAGCCTGCGCAGAATACCTAAAACAAATACCATCACATATACCTCTTTTAATCTGCCCAGGAAATCACGATCCAGGAAGAATATCAGAACCACAACCGCCAATATCCCAAGAATATGCTGCGCCATTATATGAAATGAAAAATGTAATAATGCTTAGCAATCCAGCAATAGTAAATATACATAGTTCAGAAAACTTCCCAGGATTTAACATACTAATGTATCACGGCTACAGTTTTGATGAGTATGCAGCACAAATACCTTTGATTAGGTCAAACGGAGGATATGACAGAGGAGATCTTATTATGAAATTCTTAATGCAAAGAAGACACCTAGCACCATCACACACATCAACTTTACACATACCTGACGCAGAAAAAGATCCATTAGTAATAGAAAAAATACCTGACTTTTTTTTAACAGGACACATACACAAAACCAGCATAGCAAACTACCGCAGCATAACAATGATATGCTCCAGCTGCTGGCAAGCAAGAACAAGTTTTCAAGAAAAAGTAGGACACCACCCAGAACCATGCCGTGTGCCTATAATTAATTTACAAACCCGTGCAATTAAAATAATGAGGTTTTAAATGGTAGAAGCAAGCCCTGAAATGCAAAAATACTTTGAAGGATTAAAAAAAGAAGTGCAAAAACAACACTCAATAGCATCAAAAGCAAGAAAAAAATCATATGATCCCTTAGACGAAGTAGAAATTAAATTAGCAGAAAACATGGCAGAAAGAGTTGTAGGTTTAATATCAGTGATAGCTCCGCAAATAGCAGGAACAGGAATAGTAAAAAGAATAATTTTTCTTGAAAAACAATATGGCACACTGGACTGGAGAGTAGCACTTCAAGTTGCACTAGAAGTAGCGCAAGAAAAATTCTGCAAATTTAAAGATAAAAAAGAAGCAATGGAAATAGGAATAAGAACAGGTTTTGCCTACAGCACAGTAGGAGTAGTAAGCTCACCAT
>JAHWHW010000089.1 GCA_019322995.1 Candidatus Woesearchaeota archaeon
AATGGGGGAATAGAGTAAAAGACATGGCAGCATATATGGGGTATTATGGAGAACATATTAAAAAAGCTGCTGAAAAAGGAAAAGATTTGTTCAGAAAAATAGCGTCGAAAAAATAAAATTTCTCGTCGATAAAAAAATCAAATATATTCTACAATATATATATGCTATAATAAAAATATTTATATACTTGTTTTAGAATTTAAAAGAAATATTAATTTTAAATCAAGTTTTGGCGAACTTGTTTAAAATTGGCGTTTGTAATTTGGCAATCTTAGTTTGGCATTCTAAGATAGTTAGACGGTTTTCTTGAGATACTTGTTGGCGCAAACATCCCAAACTCGTTCTAAAGACCATTATAATCCACTTGCATATAAATATTTCGCAAGTTGAATATATAGTTTGAATAATACAAAAACCAAAAAAAAGGGGGGATTAAACATGGACATTTTAGTTCAAAACGCACAAAAAAATTCAGTCCCAAAAGCGGACTTTCAGGTGGGTCAGGCCAACATTAAAGTTATTGGTTGCGGTGGTGGCGGCAATAACATGACTTCTTGGTTGTATAAAAGGGGTATTAAAGGTGCTGAGATTATTGCATGCAATACTGACCAGCAGCATTTGGATATTAGTGAAGCTGATAAAAAAATGATAATTGGTAAAGAGGTAACCCGAGGTCTTGGTTGTGGAGGTTTTCCTCAGAAAGGTGCCGAAGCCGCTCAGGAAAGTCTTAATGAGTTAAAAGATGTTATTAAAAATTCAGACATGGTTTTTGTCTGTGCAGGCATGGGCGGCGGTACTGGCACTGGAAGTGCTCCTATTATTGCACAATTAGCAAGAGAAATGGGAGCTATTGTTATTGGAACAGTTACAATGCCTTTTAATATTGAAAGAGCCAGAGTTGAAAAAGCAGAGTTTGGTTTGGAAAAATTAAGAGAAAATTCTGACACAGTTATTGTGATTGATAATAATCGCCTTGTAGATATTGCAGGAAATTTGCCTATTCAGCAGGCTTTTGCAGTTGCCAATGAATTAATATCAACTATGCTTAAAGGAATTGTTGAAACAATTGCAGTGCCTTCTTTGGTTAATCTTGATTTTGCAGATGTAAAAGCAATTATGAAAAACGGCGGGGTCGCTGCTATTGGTGTTGGAAGTTCGGATACAAATAATCGTGTTATTGAAGCAGTTAAAGGAGCATTAGAAAATCCTCTTCTTGATATCAACTACGAGGGCGCTACTGGTGCTTTGATTCATGTTTGCGGCGGTCCAGATATGACATTAGAGGAAATTAGTCAGGCAGGAGCTTTAGTTACCCAAAAGCTGGATGAAGATGCTAATGTTATTTGGGGCGCAAGAATTGCTGATGATATGAAAGGCAAATTAATGGTAATGACTATTATTACAGGTGTTAATTCTCCATGGATTCTTGGCAAGATGTCTTCTTCACAGAAAAAGGCAGAAGCTGCTAAGATTATGGAAGATGGCCTGGGTATTGAAGTTATCAACTAAAATGCTCACCCCCTTTGGTCTTTGGTTAACGGCCTTTTATAGGTCGGGTGTGTTTCTTTGCCTTCATTCATACCACCCCCAATCGTATATTGAAGGCAAAAACCTTTTTGCCCTCCCCAAGGAGGGTCTTATTTTTTTTAAAAAATGATAATAAATTATGATATTTTAATCAGATTATTGGTTAGCCTAGGTTTAGGGGCTTTTCTTGGTTTTGAAAGAGAGATTAGAAAATGTCCTGCAGGTTTAAGAACTCATACTTTAGTTTGCATTGGAGCCACAGTTTTTGCTTTAGCTTCTGTAGCTTTTTCAGGTCCAGGCGTTGATATCTCTCGTATTGCAGGCCAGGTTGTTGTAGGTATTGGTTTTATTGGTGCTGGAGTTATTTTCAAGGAAAAAGATAAAATTGTTGGTCTTACAACTGCTTCTACTTTATGGATTGCTGCAGGAATTGGGATTATGTCGGCTATTGGAGAGTTTTTTGTTGGAATTGTAGTTACTGTTATTTCTATTTTTGTTTTGTCAGGCGGGTTATGGATTGAAAAATATACTCTTCATAAGAAAAAATCTCGATTAAAGCCTTAATCTTTTTAAAGCATGATTCTTATTCATGTATAATATGGCATTATATTTTATAGGTATTGGATTAAGTGATGAAAAAGATATCACTCTAAAAGGACTTGATTTAGTCAGAGCTTCGGATATTGTTTATTTGGAAAACTATACTTCAGTTTTATCTGTTGACAAGGAAAAATTGGAAAAATTATACAATAAAAAAATTATTTTAGCAGACAGGGAAACAGTTGAAAAAAACGCAGAGCAGACTATTCTTAAAAATGCAAAAGATAAAAATATTGCTTTTTTGGTTGTTGGAGATCCTTTTGCTGCAACAACGCATTCTGATTTGCTTAACAGAGCTGAAAAAATGAATATTCCGACTAAAATTGTTCATAATGCATCTGTTTTAACTTCTGTTGCAG
>JAHWHW010000090.1 GCA_019322995.1 Candidatus Woesearchaeota archaeon
GGATTTTGCTTTAATTCTTTTGCAAGGTTAAAACAAGGAAATGCAAAATCGCCAAATTCTTTATTAGCAGGAATTTCCAAAGTAACATCTGCTTTAACATGATTTTTTAATATATCTATTATTTCTTGTTCAAACATATAATAATAGAGTAAAGTATTAGTTTATAAATGTTATTGGAATTAGGTGCTGTCAACTTAAGTGTCAAAAAAACAAACCCTGCAGTGGTGCGAAGCCTCATTCACCTCTCAACTTCGGGCTCACGCCCTCAGGTCGCATTGTGTGTACTAATCGCAACACCGGCAATTTACGCACCACTGCCAAAGACACGAAACTTGACTTTACCTTGGAATTATTTCAAAGCAGAACTTTCTATTTTTTTCATCAGGGAATCAGTAAGAACAAATAAATTATGGTCTGTAACTTCTGAATTGAATATTTCGCCGCCTGCAACTAATTTTGCCTTCATTTCATATTGATTGCTGCCTACAGTCTTTATGGTTATAGACAATTTTTCCATATTTTCCAAACGATCTGAGAATTTTCTTGCGTAATTACCTATTATTTTTTTAAGAATTATCATTGAGCCACCATCTAAGTTTCTAAAACCAGCTAACTCAATATTACCTCCCAACTGCTGTATGTCTTCCATGGGACTCCCTATTAACCAAAACTAATACTGTTATAACCGTATAATACTAACTAATATTTAAGATTTTCTATACAGCCGAATATATAATATACTACTTTACAGTAATATCTATTCGAAAGCTTTAAAAGCAATATTACTTTTCTTCAGATAATGGCTAAAAAAACTCTTGCAATATGCCAAAGATGCGGAGAAAAAATATCCAGTTTTTCTGCAATGAGAAAATGGTGCATTGAATGCAGAAATATAATAAGACTAGAACAGGCAAGGTCAAGAAAGCAAAAGAAAAAAATTCTAAAAACAAACTAAAGTTTAAATACTAACAATTATTTTATTTTTACTATGGGTACAAACATACTTGTAAAATCATTTGGCTGCAGTGCAAATTTTTCAGACGGCGAAGCAATCAAAGGAATGCTGAAAAATGCAGACTTTAATATTGTAGATGAAACAGCAGAAGAAATAGCAATGATAATTCTCAACATATGCACTGTCAAAGGAGATGAGCATGCGATTGCAGAAATCAAAAAAACTCTTGCAAAATGGCCTCATTGTTATTTAATGATAACTGGGTGTGTTCCAAAATGGCTTATCCCAAAAATAAAAGAAATAAAAAAAGATACATCTATCGTCAATACACATAATATAAGAAACATTGTGATGGCTGTTGAAGAAACAATCCATAATAATCCTCAAAAAATAATAGAACAAAAAAGAAAACCAAAAATACTTCTTCATAAAATAAGAGATAATCCTATTGTAGGAATAATCCCGATAAGCAACGGATGTCTTGGAAAATGCGCATACTGCTCTGTAAAACTAATCAAAGGAAAACTATATTCTTATCCTGTTGATTTGATAATAAAAGAAGCAGAAAACTGCATAAAAGCAGGATGCAAAGAACTGTGGATAACTGCACAAGATACTGCATGCTATGGCAAAGACATAAAAACAAACATAACTGAACTTCTTGAAAAAATTCTTTGTTTAGAAGGAGATTTTTACTTAAGACTAGGAATGGGAAATCCAAAACATGTTAAAGAAAACCTTTCAAAACTAATAGAAATATTTAAACATCCAAAAATGTTCAAATTCCTTCACATACCTGTTCAAAGCGGAAACAATCAAATACTAAAAAAAATGAAACGACAATATACTATAGAAGAATTCAAGGAAATCATACAATCATTTCGCAGAGAAATACCTAACATAACCATAGCAACAGACGTAATAACTGGATTTCCAGGAGAAACAGATGAACAATTCTATGACACTATTGAAATGATAAAACAAACAAAGCCAGATGTATTAAACATTTCAAAATTTGTTTCAAGACCTGAAACAGCAGCAGACAACATGCAGGACAAAATAGACGGCAGTGAAGTAAAAGAAAGAAGCAAAAAAATAACAGACACTTTTGATTTCATAGCATTTGACCAAAACCTAAAATGGAAAAAATGGAAAGGAGAAATATTAATAGATGAAAAAGGCAAAAACAATACTATGAAAGGAAGAAACCATTCTTATAAACAAGTTGTTGTTGATGAAGACTGCAAAATAGGAGACAAAATTACTGTAAAAATCACAAATATAAGCAAACATTATTTAAAAGGTGAAAGAATTTTCAGATTAAAATGAAAAAATTTGTGATAATCTTATTAATAGTAATTTTAACAGGATGCTCTTCAATAGAATTAAGTCCTGAATGCAAAAGATATTCTGAAACAAAACAAATAAGCAAACTTGCAGGAATAAAACTAGGAATGCCTGCTGAAGTATATGA
>JAHWHW010000091.1 GCA_019322995.1 Candidatus Woesearchaeota archaeon
TTTTAATATAATAAAATAATCCTATTCCAAATAACAACATCACTAAATTCAAAACCTGCCCCATTGTCAAAAAGCCTACCATGACTTCTGGCTCTCTGACAAATTCTGTGAAAAAACGAAATATAGGGTATAAGATTAAAAAATAAGATACTAAATAACCTGCAGGTCTTTTCTTGTTTCTTTTTATGAACAGAAAAGAAAATATCACTAAATTATATGCCATCTCATATAACTGAGAAGGATGTCTAAAACCTTCTGCATTGGAAAACTTCATTGCCCAAGGCAGACTAGTAATCCTGCCATATAATTCTCCGTTAATAAAATTACCTAATCTTCCTAATGCCTGAGCAAATGCCAAAGGAACAACAAAAATATCACAAAGATGCAAAAAACTTATTTTTTTCCTTTTGCAAAACAAATAACCAACAATAACAACCCCTGTCAAACCGCCGTGAAAACTCAAACCACCTTTCCAAACAGCAATAATCTGAGAAGGATTACTAAAATAATAAGACGGCTGATAAAAAACAACCTCAAATAATCTTGCACCTATAATCAAAGCAAAAGTAAGTATAATCATCAAATTATCAAGCTCTGCAAGAGAAATCTTAAGCTTCTTATGCTTAACAGCAGCTCTAGCATACAAATAAACTATAATAAAAGAAACAACATACATTACACCATACCAATAAATCTTAATTGGACCAAGCTGAAACAATATTGGATCTAAATTATGATAAAAAACCATTATTTCACCTTTTCAATATTCAAAGCCATGAAAACTCTTGCCCATGAAACAGCAGGCAAAAACAAAAACAAGCCCAAAACAACAGCAAAATTATAATTCCAAAAAAACAATCTTGACAAAAACATATTTAAAACAAAAAAATACAGAACAACCCAAAAATAATTAAGCAAAAGAACCCTGTATTTTTTCCAGCCAAGAACAAAAGATTTCTTAAACTTCAAAACAGTATATGATATTACAGCAAAATAAACAGCAATAATCAAGAAAAAATTGGCAAAAATACTTATTAAGCCAAAATCGCCTGAATTACCTAAAACATTTCTCAAATCACCAAGCAAATCCAATAAATTATAAACAATAAAAATAAAAAACCAAAACAGGTTTATTACAGCAAAAAAAATTAAGTATCTAAAATAAGGAATATTTTTATTTATTATTCTCAAAGAAATATTCCACGCAATAGACTGAAATAAAACATATATTAAATAAATTATAAATACAAATAACAAAGCATACAATAATAATGACCTCCAAAAAGGAATTATTTCAGAAGAAAACAAAATTTCAAGAATTGCCTGTTCTGAAGATAAATTTTTAAGAGCAGAAGAAAAAACAGCAGTAATCTGCAAAAATAATTTCTGCATCCTAAACGCAACAGGAGCAGTAAAAAAACCCAAAGCAAAGAAAAACAACACATCAAGACCAATACAAGCCAAAAAATAGCCGAACTTATCCCAAACAAGAAAAAAAGATTTTTTAAACATCTTAATACATATTGACTGCAATAACAGTTATTAATACAGTAATTGCAAAAATCGCTGCAACTCCTAATGTGCACATTTTTATAAAATGCACTTCATTTGAAACTTTTTTCTTTTTCATTATTACACCCCCTTTGAATATAACATATTGTTTCTATTTAAATAGTTTTCTAAATTCTTCACATTTTCCACAATATTTATATATACATCTTTCCAATATATTAATAATGAGTAAAAAAAATAAAAATATTTTTGAAAATATAATGACAATAATAGGATGGGCTATTATAATATTTGCAGTTTACGCTATTGGTAAATTAATAGGTATTTGGTAAAAATGACTTTGTTTAAGAAAACACTTATTTTTTCTGATATGCTGGGTTTACTTCTTCCTTTAATTTGGGTTGTTTACCACTTAAAAGGATCTACTATTACTGAATTTATTTTCAATTTCGCAATTGTTCTTATTTTACTTTATTCTAGTTTTGGCAATTTATTTTACTTATTTAATAAAGAACAAAACATTTAAATAAATTCTAATAAATGCAAAAATATGCACGAAGGAATAATCGCAAACAAAATCATAGAAAAAGCAAAAGAACATGGAAATGTTCGCAAGATAACAGTAGAAGTAGGAGATTTGGCTCATTTGCCTGCTCTTGAGATGAAAGAGGCGCTTTCTAAACGAGTTAACTGGGAAATAATTATAACAACAAAAAAAGCAAAAGTAAAATGCAAATGCGGTTTTGAAGGAGAACCCAGAATAATAGAACATGCACATGATGTTGCAATCTACGAATGTCCTGAGTGCAAAAAAATACCTTCTGAAATTCTGTGCGGAGACGAGATTATATTAAAAGAAGTAGAGGTTGATTAAAATCTGTCTGGCAATACCAGGAAAAAT
>JAHWHW010000092.1 GCA_019322995.1 Candidatus Woesearchaeota archaeon
GGATGTGCATTAAAAGATTTTAAAATAAAAAGAAAAGCACAGATAACAGATACAGAAATGGATGAAATAGACAAAGCACTTCAGGAAATTGAAAAAGTGTCAGAATTAATAGAACAAGACAATCCAGATGTTCCAATAGAAGAAATGAAAGACCAAACTCCTGAAGAAATAGACTCAACAGGACTTCCAACAAAAACAGTAAAAGAAGGAGAATTAATCGAATTTCCTAATCTAAAAGCAACAGATCCCGACGGAGATATCATAGAATACACATTTACATCACCTCTTAACAGAAAAGGAAAATGGCAGACAAAAGAAGGAGATGCAGGAAAATACAAAATAACAATAACAGCATCAGACGGAGAAAACACAGTAAGCCAGGATGTAGTGTTAATAGTTAAGACCTTGAACAAGCCTCCTATAATAGAAGTAGAAGAAGAAACAATAATAGTATCAGAAGGAGAAAAAATAGAAATAAGAGCAAAAGCAACAGATCCAGACGGAGACAAGGTTAAACTTTCTTATACTGGATGGATGACAGGTCCTGTAAAAACAACAGATTACCAAGATGCAGGAGAACACACTGTAATCTTAACAGCAACAGATGGAAAAGAAGAAGTAAGACAAGAACTTGAAATAATAGTAGAAAACATCAACAGAGGACCAAAATTAGAACAAATAGGTGATATTGTAATAAAAGAAGGAGATAAAATCACTATTGAACCAACTGCATCTGATCCTGACGGAGATGAAATAAATTACATTTACTCAAGACCAGTAGATCCTCTTGGTGTATGGGAAACAGAAGAAGGGGATGCAGGAAAATATAGAATAATGGTAACAGCAACAGATGGAGATTTAGAAGACACAACAAGCTTTTATGTTGTTGTAGAGTCATTAAACAAACCTCCAGTAATAACAGTTGCACAGGAAATAATAAGAATAGAAGAAGGAGAAACAGTATACATAGATGCAATGATAACAGACCCAGAAAACGACGAACTAACAATAACCTACACAGGATGGATGACAACAGACACATACACAACAGACTATGAAGACCAAGGAACACATGAAGTCAAAATAAACGCAGCAGACGGAATCAACACAGCAACTAAAATAGTAACAGTAATAGTAGAAGACATAAACAGAGCTCCTGTATTTGAAACAGGTTCTTTTGATTAATTATTTTTTTTTAAATTATTTTTTTAAGAATTAATATTAATTTTTTCTTAATTTATTAGAAGATATTTTTAGATTAATTTTTTTAAAGAATATTTTTATTAAATTAGCATTTTTTTTAGATCAAATTTATTTTTTAGATTGATTTTTATTAAGAAATCTTTTTATTAAATTACTATTTATTATTTTTTATAATCTTATTCATATTAGGCCAGTCTCTTCCAATAACAATAGGCTGCATAGCTAAGATTTCTTCTTTATAAGACAGCTCTTTGCTAAAATCATACTTAAGAAAAATAGGAATATCTCTGTCAAAAGCCTTGCCCATTTCAAGAAGAACATTACCGCCGATATAGCCTTTTATTTTATTTTTAGTAAAATTAGCAACATAAACTGCATCAGACTGGTCAATTTTCCAAAAATGCTCTTTAATAAGATTATTCTGAATTTTAGAAAGAGCATCTTCTTTATTATGATGAAAATCCTTCATACTTGGAAGATAAACAAAATACCCCTGCTGGCTTAATTCCTTCTTAATCTCAGGCAATTTATCAAAAAACTTAGAACTAGAACATAAAGCAATCTTTTTAATGCCTAAATCAGGCAATAAACCATGATTTCTCAAAGAAGGAATTAAATAATCAAAAGGAAAACTAAAAACCGCCTGAGGAAAACCCTTTGTATAATCTGTAAATGTTTTTGCAAACTTTCCATTAGGATTCCATGCTCCTGAAAAATACAAAGGCTCTCCAGAACTAATATAAGAATCAATATCACTTTCTTTTAAATTAACAATATCAAACTGAAACTCTGCTTTTTCATAGCCAATAATAGGTTTTTTTTCATCAGGATCAAGAATGCAAATACCAGTATGAGCAAAATCAGAATATTTCAAAAGCTTTATAAGCATATCTTTTGCCTGTTTTCTATTTTCTGGTTTGCCTAAAATACCAGAACCTCCCCTTGTATTGACAGTATCACAAGCAACAATAATTCTTCCCTCTAATCCGCCTAGTTTTTCTTTAACTGTTTCTGCTTTTTTTAAAGCTAATTTAGTAACAACATCTTTAGGCTCAGAATAAGTATTCATTATTTCAGACTCATCAATATCAGCAGGAATACACTCATGTTCAATTCCTAAAAAATCAAGAAGTTTTTTTCTTACAGGAGAAGCAGATGCAAGAATCAACTTGGTTTTTGCCATGTTTAAACCAAAGTAAAGTA
>JAHWHW010000093.1 GCA_019322995.1 Candidatus Woesearchaeota archaeon
CTAGATTTAGGACAAAGCCCCAATTTCCGGCAGTGTCCTAAATCTCTAATTTTTCCAAAAGAATTATAACCCAATGCAGCCTTTAGGCTGCTATTGGGGGGAATCGAATGAGGCGATTCCCATGACAAAGGAAATAAAACTGATTAATAAACTTAAGCGTTTGTTAAGGCGTTTAGGCTGTCCAAGATGGTTGCACCATTTTGGACCTAAGAAATATGAGTTTTTAGAGCATTTATCGGCTTTACTACTTAGAGCATTTTGTCGACTTTCTTATCGGCGCATTGTTCAATTGTTTGATTTGATAGGAATTAGGTGCCCTAGTAAGTCCGCGTTGCAGTATACTGCAAAGAGATTGAATTCTGCTTTTTGGAATAAATTATTGAAAATTACCTGTGGCAATTCTTATCTTATTGCAGTGGATGGTACTGGTTTGTCAAGAACAAATCCTAGTTATCATTATTTGCGAAGAATCGACGGCAAAATACCTAAAATACCTATTAAATTAAGCATTGCATATGATACACGAAAAAAGAAAATTCCCGCAGCAAAAATAAGAGTCCTGCCCGCACACGATATCAAAGATGTTAAAAATTTGCTCAAACAAAGCAAACCTAAAATATTTGTTGCAGACAAAGCATACGATGCAAACTGGCTACACAAATATTGTATAACAAATAATATCAAAGCACACATACCAATAAGAAAAGGATATGGTAAATCAAAACATTACGCAATGAGTGCAAGAAGAAAAGCAACAAAACACTTCAATCTAAAAACATACCATCGAAGAGAACTAGCAGAATCAGGAATGAGCAGTACAAAAAGAAAATACGGGAGTAGTGTAAACTCTAAATCTGTGCGAACAATCCGCACAGAAGTTTATGCAAGACTGGCTTGCCACAATATTTTTTCCTTTATTAAAAGACTTTTAGGACAAAGCCCCAATTTCCAAAACATTTATATATCTGAATAAAATATAACAGGATAACGTATTCAAAATATCAAAAATCAGAGGTGATTATATGAAAGAAGAAAAGGGCTTAACCTTGACTATTCTTGGTATGGTTTCTATTATAGGTATTATTGGTTTGGTGTTGTTGTTCACTAAATTTAATACTACTGGAGCGATTGTTACAATGGCGGGTTGTAATTCTCCTTCAACACCTGTTTTAGCAGAGCCTGGTGTTAATCCTAATTTCTTGCCTATGTATCAGGAAGCAGGTTATACTTGTGTTCCAGGATTAGTTGATGATTTTGGCATGACTACTTGGTGTTGTACTCCTCCTAGTAATGTGCCTGTTAATCCTCATGCAGATGCTGGTCAGGCTCCTATGACTGATGTTTCTTATTATGGTTATGCTGGCTATAGAAATACATTAGGCAGTAATATGGGTTAATTTTTTTAATTTATTTTTATTCTTTATCTATAATAATTTTCGCTATGTTGTTAATGTTTGTTGTTATTGCTTTTATTATTGAACTTGTTTCCTCGTCGATTTTTTTGCATAATATGTTGATTTCTTTTCGTCTTTTTATTACAGAGTTTGCAAGTTCAGAATTGTTGTTATGGTTTGCTTTCATTACATCAAGATAGTTTTGTTTGATTATTTCGGTTATTGTTTTTAGTTGTTTGTCTTTTTTTGTTTTGCTTATTTCACTTATGTTTTTTATGTAGTCTGCTAGATTTTCAAGGTTAATCAGCAGGTCCCATTGTGAAAGTATTGAGTTTTTTTCTATTTTGAGTTGTTCTGCAAGGTTTACATCAGTTAATGCTCCTTTTAGCAGTCTTGCTCCTAGAAAATAAAGTTTATTTACATCATAGTCTCTGAATCTTATGCTTTCTTGTAATTTTTTGCCTTCAAATGTTTTGATTGTGTCGTCTATCATTGTTCGTATTATTAGGTCTATTCTGTTGATTGTTTTGTCTAGTGATATTTCTTGTAGGTTTAAAAGGTCTTTTGCTATTATTCTTTTGCTTGTTTGTTCTGATATTTCTAGTGCTACAAAATCATGCAGTATTTTTCTTATTGCTTTTGTTTGTTGGGTTATGTTTTCTCCTATTAGTGTTATTGTGTTGTTGTTATTTAGATATGCTGAAGTTATGTTTCTTTGTATTGTGTCTATTTCTTTATTGTCTATATTAATCGTTATTTCTTTTTTTTTAATAGTTTTTTGACTTGGTTCTGTGCTTATTTCTAATTTTTGGTCAGTTTTATTGGTTATATATACTGTATCGCCTTTTTTTAGATTATTTTTGGTTATCCATTCTTTTGGTAGAGAAACAGTATGGCTTGTTTGTCCT
>JAHWHW010000094.1 GCA_019322995.1 Candidatus Woesearchaeota archaeon
CAGGTTCAAATATAAGTCCTGTTTCTTCTTCTAGTTCTCTTATTGCTGCTTCTTCATAGGTTTCGTTTTTTAGTACATGGCCTGAGACTGATGCTTCATAATGAGATGGATATTCGTCTTTGTCTGCACTGCGTTTTTGCAGTAAAATCTCTCCTTTTTTGTTAAATATAAAAATATGAACTGCTCTGTGTCTTAGTACTTTTGCATGGCAGACTTCTCTGGGTGATTCATCTATTACTTCGTCTTTTTTATTTACCACTGGCAGTATTTCCATATGTATTATAATAATTTAATAGTATTTATTTGTTTGCATTAAAATAAAGAATTACACATCAACCATTTCTATTTCAATATTTAATCCTTCTGGTATTGGAACTCTCATAACAAGACGCAATGCTCTTTCATCAAGACCTAAATCTATTAGTCTTTTGTGTATTCGCATTTCAAATCGTTCAAAACTTTCAGAACCATCTCCGCACGGTGATTTTCGTGTGGTTATTCTTAATTTTTTTGTAGGAATAGGTATTGGTCCTCTTATTTCAACACCTGTTTTTTCAGCAATATCTTTAATATAATCGCATGTTTGATTCAGTTTGTTTATATCTACACTAGCTAACTTTATTCTAGCTTTTTGCATGTTTCCTCTGGAGGCTTTAAAATAAAAAAAAGCCTTACATTGCTTTTTTAACTAGTTCTGTGCACATACCTGCAGAAACTGTTTGTCCGCTATCTCGGATAGCGAACCTTGACATCTGAGGTATTTCTTTCTGTGTTTCTATGCATAATGGCTGCATTGGTTTTATTTTTACTATTGCAGCGTCTCCATTTTTGATAAAGTCTGGGTTTTCTGCAAGTGTTTCGCCTGTTGCTGGATTGATTTTCTTTACAATCTCAGTTATTTGGCATGCAACCTGTGCTGTGTGCAAGTGGAATACTGGTGTGTATCCTACTGTCATTACAGTTGGATGGTTTAATACCACGATTTGTGCTGTGAATTCTGTTGCTACTGTAGGAACATTGTCTGTGTGTCCTAGAACATCTCCTCTTGCTATGTCTTTTTGTTCTAGTCCTCTTACATTAAATCCTACATTGTCTCCTGGTTCTGCTTGCTGCATTGCTTCGTGGTGCATTTCTATTGATTTTACTTCGCCAGATACTCCTTTTCCTTCTCTTCCTGGAACAACAATTATTTTGTCTCCTACTTTCATTACTCCTGTTAGGATTTTTCCAACTGGAACTACTCCGATTCCTTTGATACTGTAAACATCTTGTAAAGGAAGTCTTAATGGCAGGTCTGTTGGTTTTTCTGGTTCATTTAATTGATCCAGTGCTTGTAATAGTGTTGGTCCATTGTACCATGACATTTTTTCTGATTTTTTTGTTACATTGTCTCCTGGAAATGCTGCTTCAGGTATGTATTGAACCTGTTCTGGTTTATATCCTACCTGTGTTAATAGTGCTTCTACTTCTTTTTTGATTGCTTCGTATTTTGCCTGGTCATAGTTTACCATGTCAAGTTTGTTTATTGCTACTATCATCTGGCCTACTCCTAGTGTTCTTGCCAGGAATGCGTGTTCTTTTGTTTGTTCTTTTATTCCTTCAGAACTTACTACTAGAACTCCTGCATCTGCTTGTGATGCGCCTGTTATCATGTTTTTAATAAAGTCTCTGTGACCTGGTGCATCGATTATTGTGAAATAGTATTTGTCTGTTTCGAATTTTTTATGCGCTAGGTCGATTGTTACTCCTCTTTCTTGTTCTTCTTTTAGGTGGTCCATTACAAATGCGAATTCAAATCCGCTTTTTCCTAGTGCTTCTGCTTTTTCTTTTAGTTTTCTTAGTTCTTGTTCAGAAATATCTCCTGCTTCAAATAATAGTCTTCCGACTGTTGTTGACTTTCCGTGGTCAACGTGTCCGATGAATACTAAGTTTATGTGTGTTTTTCCTTTTGCCATAATATATACCCCTCCTTATTAATAGGTAATTATTGAGTATTTGGATTAGTAAGTAGTTTATAAAGATTACGTTTTTTAAGGTAATATTATAATTATTTTATTCTCTATTAAATAATCTTAAGCCCCTACTTGTCCTGCTGTTAGTCCTTTTCTTTCGCGTATTTGTCTTATAATTTTTTCCTGCAGTTCTCCAGGCAGTTTTTCAAACATCTGGTCTATTAATGAACTGTTTCCTCTTCCGCCTGTTGCTGACCTTAAGTCTGAACTCCATCCTATCATTTCCCCTACAGGTAGTTTTGCTTTTATAACT
>JAHWHW010000095.1 GCA_019322995.1 Candidatus Woesearchaeota archaeon
ATCTTTATTTTTTAAAGAATCACTATCTTTATTAACATCTGACTCTTTAAGAAAACTATCCAATTCTTCATCAACAGAAACAACAGCAGGATTATTATCAACAACACCAACAAAACCCAACTTGTAAACAATAACAGCTAAAATAAAAATAACAGCAATACCCGCGCCCCATTTCCACCAATTAAAACCAGCTTTATCATCATCGCCAGTATCTGCCTCATTAGAATCAACTTTTTTCTGAGACTCTTTATCCTCTTCAAAACTCTTGTCAACCATCTCCTTAACATCTTCTTCACCAGGAACAGGAGGCTTTTCCGGCTCAGGTTCAGGTTCTTCTTCAGGAACATCAGGCATTGGCTCTTCAAACTCATCTAATTCCTCTTTTTTATCTACCCCATCTTCATCCTGCACAGAATCCTCATCAATAATCGGCGGGACTTTGTCAGCAGAAACAGACTCCCCAGAATAAACCTCATCAGAAGACCTATCAATAACAGAAACATCATCTTCTTCTTCAGGCAATTCATCAGCAGAATCCTCATCAATACCATCAGCATTTGAAGGACTTACCTCAATATCTTCTTTAATATCATCAAGAATGTCTTTTTTATCACTATCTTCTGAAAAATCCTCTCCAATAGGAGTGCCTAAATCCTTTTCTTCATTTTCCGCAGCTTCTTTTTCCTGGTCAGAATTCTCCTTATTACTAACATTTTCAGAATTCTCAGTAGTATTATCTTTTTCAGACAATTTTTCACCATCTTCAGTAGATTCTTCACTTTCCATAGACTTACCTACATCCAATGAATAACCAAATCTTTCAACCATTAAAACCCACCGTTATTAATACTAGTCTATTAACATCTAATTTAAATAGATTTATATACCCCGCACTATATATAAGAGAATATGAATTTCCAAGGACTAATGAAGATAGAAAAACCTGATTTCTATATAGATGTAGCTTTCAGCAGAGCAAACAAAAGAGCAGGCCAGCAAAGAAGCAAACTAAAAGGCAAAAAACTCAACAGAATGAAAAAATCAAGAATCATGGAACTAGACAAAATAGCAACTGTAAGAATTACACTAATAAACCAAATGGATAAAATATTAAACTCATATCCTCAAACTGCACATTTAGATATATTTTATTTAGAGCTTGTAAAAAGCACACTAGACTATTACATGCTAAAAAAATCACTAGGAGCTTTAAATTGGGTAAAAAAACAAATAACAGTGCTTTTTAAAAAATACAATGAAAAAATCAAAAAAAGCCAAAAACTAGAGTATATCAACAAATACAGAAATGAATTCTACGGAAGAGCAGTTTCTGTTTTAAAACAAGTCAAGAAAAACCTTGAATACCTTGAACACGCACGAAAAGTAATGCGAGATTATCCTTCAATTAAAACCGGAATGCCCACTATTGTAATCGCCGGCTATCCAAACGTAGGAAAAAGCACTTTATTACGCAAACTAACAAGTGCAAAACCAGCAGTTGCAAGCTATCCCTTTACAACAAAAAAAATTATGTTAGGATATCTTGGGAAAAAAATACAATTTATTGACACCCCAGGACTTTTAGACAGGCCTATTGGGAAAAGAAATCAAATTGAAAGACAAGCTATTTTAGCTTTAAAACATTTAGCAGAAAAAATGATATTTATGCTCGATCCTTCTGAAACATGCGGATATGAAATTAAAGATCAAATTAAATTAATGAATGAAATGAAAAAAAGTTTAAGAGTAGAAACAATTGTTGTTTTAAACAAAATTGATTTAGCCTCTCCTGAACAAATGTCAAAAGTTTCAAAACTAAAAGCAATACCTATTTCTGCTGAAAAAGGAACAGGAATTAAAGAATTAAAAGAAAAAATAGAATAATTGTTCTGGTTCAGTGATTACAAACCGAAGCTTTAAATATCGCAAAAATATTATTTCTAAGATGAGTATATGTAATTTGCTGAAAAATATTGGAATTAAAACAGCTATTGGCGGAATGATAATAGGGAGCTTTTTATTCGGAGAAAAAGCAAATGCGGAAAATGTGAAAACTCCAAAAGAATTATCTCCAATCACTGCAACAATAAATAATAATTTAGAAAATAAAGTCAAAACATCAAAAAGAAAAGCAATAATTAGTCTTTCTAAATCTCCCCTAGAAGATTTTGATGCAAATTCAAAAGTTTGGTATTCTGTTAATCAAT
>JAHWHW010000096.1 GCA_019322995.1 Candidatus Woesearchaeota archaeon
AAACTCAAGTTCCCACTGAAATATTAAGTCATCAGCATTCCAAAAAAGATAATGTCCAACACGATCTCTTTCATCTTTAGCAAAAGTCACATTACCAACTTGGTCATCAAATCTCAAATACTGATTATATTCTGTACTACCTTCATCAGTAACAATCTGACCGCCCTTAAGCATTAACAAATCAACCTCAGTAAGAGTTTCCCTAACATCTCCAATTGCTTCATTAATCTCCAACAAATCAGAAGTACTGCCAATTTCAACAGCATCACCCTCAACAGTAACACCACTACCAGCTGCAACTCCTGCAGTCTTTACAACCGCTGATGTCTGCAATCCTTGAATTATATCCACTGCACCAACAACATCAGAACCATCTGCTGCATCACCGACGATTATTGCCAGATTAGAAGCAGGTACGCCACCAACAACAAATGGAGCTGGATAATCAGACAACATTGCTGCTGAAGCACCGAAAACAGTCGCACCGACCATAGTTAAGCCGACACCTAACGCGACCATCTTTTTTATAGCTTTTGTCGCTTTCATTATCTAAACACCTCCGTGTTTTTCGGATTATCTTTACTTTTGGTAAAGATCTTTTTTATAGACGTAAAAATCTTTTTTTTGTTTTTTATTTTTACGTCTTCCTAATTTTGAACACCTTTTTTTTAATTAGGTGAATCTATCTTTTTAAGCTTAAAGGTTAAGTTTGTTTTATAAACCTTTCGATAATTCTGCGGTTATACCGACAAGAACTCTTGAATCATTTAAATTCAGTTGTTTCAGACTGAATCTATTGTCTATATTTATGATTTTATTTAATTAAAAATAACAAAAAATTGTATGCGGAGTGCAGGATTCGAACCTGCGTAGGCACTAAGCCATCAGGTGTCTTCAAGCTGAGCTTGCCTAAGCCTGACCCGTTTGGCCACTCCGGCAACTCCGCATAGAATATTAAGAATTTATGCTTGATATAAATAGTTATTGGTTATTATTCTATTAGATATTTTTTAGATATATTTTAGTTAAATTAGAAAATTTTTTATTTCTTTTGCCAAGAATAAGAGCGTTTTCTTTTGCTGTTGCCAAAACCGCAGCTTGAGCATATTTTTCTTCTTGCATGAAATGTTCTTTTACCGCATCTTCTGCAGATTATATGTGTTTTTCCTTTTGATTTTTTACCCATTGAGGGCGTTCCTTTTGTCATTGTATTCCTCGGTTATTTGCTCTTATTTATGCTGGTGATATCATTATTATTGTGTCGCCTCTGATAAATGCTGTTCCTATTTTTCTTTTGACTTCTCCGTCAACTCTTTCTTCTACATCATCCATTACTATATTTATATGTATGTCAAATGCTTTTAGTGTTCCTATGAATTGTTTTCCGTTTTTTAGGTCTATTATTATTTTTTTGTCTCTTGCTTTGTTAAGAGCATCTAATGGTCTTGCTTCTGCCATGTTTGCACCCCGCAATATGTTTTAATATAGAATATACTGCTATATATAAAGTTTTCTAAAGATAAAAGTGCTTTTATATATTTTTTATCAACTCCGAATTATCTAATTAATCAGAATCCAAAGCTTTTTTTCCGTCTTCTTAGATATCCTGGAAGTATTAATAATAATGCTATAAATAGTATCATTATTATCATTATTATTCCAAACCATAATGCAAAATTATTTTTTTCTTTTGTTTCTTCTTGTTCTTTTTCTGGTTCAGGTTCTTTATCTGTCTCTACTTTTTTTAGAGTGTCTTGTGCAATTGTTTCTTTTATTTCAAGTTCTTTTTTTGGTCTGTCGTCTTTTGCATCACATTCATCCCCTATTCCATCATTATCAATATCTGATTGGTTTTTGTTTGGATTAATCGGGCAATTGTCAAGAAAATCTATTATTTCGTCTTCATCTTCATCTGTTGAAACTGCATATCTTATTATCGTATCTTTTTGGTCTCCGTCGTTATTAAGGTCTCCAATTGTTTCTTCTTTTGTTTGAAATGCTATTGTGTTTTCAAAAATATCTGCTTTTTGACCGTAAATATCAGTATGAGCTTTTATCTGTTTTTCTTTGTCATATGTATATATTGTGTGTTCTTTATCGTATAAAACTATTGATTCTTTTATTTTACAATTATCTGCCTCAATATTTGTTTGGTTTATTGAATTTGCTTCAGCATCATAAAATGTTATT
>JAHWHW010000097.1 GCA_019322995.1 Candidatus Woesearchaeota archaeon
AAATTTGGTGCAATAAAACAAACCCAGTATGGTATGAAGGAAAAAGAAATTCTTAATACAATAGTTACAATAACTGAAGAAAATCAGGAGCTTAAGACTTTTTTAAACATTTCAAAAAAAGAGCTTGAAGAATATCTGCCGACTGTTTTAACTTCTGATAAGCCGGTCGGTATTAATTATACTTATGGTGAAAGATTATTTTCTTACAAAGTTGATGAATATACTGAAATAAATCAAATTAAGAGAATTATTTGCCAGTTAAAAGAATGCAATTATACAAGAAGAGCAGTTGCTATTTTATGGAATATTGAAAAAGACAGGAACAGCAAGCATCCTCCTTGTCTTGTTTATCATAATTTTTTAGTTAGAAACAATAAATTATTTCTTACTGCAGTTATTCGTTCTAATGATATGTTTAAGGCATGGCCTTTGAACAGCTTTGCTTTGAATGAATTGTTAAAATATGTTTGCAAAGAGACTAATCTTCAGTACGGCAATTTAACAGTTATTTCAAATTCTGCACATATTTATGAAACTGACTGGAAAGAAGTTGAAAAAGTGATTAATTATAATAACAAAACAAAGCTTGATTTGATTCTTGATCCAAGAGGTTATTTTGTTATTTTTTTAAAGGACAATATGATTTATGTGAATCATTTTACCAATAAAGACAAGAAAACCTCTTTTAGTTTTAAAGGAGAAAAAGCAGAAAAAATTTATAAGGATATTCTTAAAGAAAATCTTGTTTCAAGATTTGATCATGCTGCTTATTTGGGCAAAGAACTGGCAAGAGCGCAGGAATGTCTTGCAAATAATAAAGAATTTAAACAGGATAGTTTGTGATTAGAACTAGATGATTTATTTAAAAAATAATTTTTATTTTAATTTCTTATATATTTCATCAACACCTATCATTTCCTCTTTTCCTGTTTTCATGTTTTTTAGCTTGACTTTTTCCTGTTTTAGTTCGTTTTCACCTATGAATATTACATATGGTATTTCCAAAGAATTTGCATAGTTTAAGTTTTTGCTGATTCCTCTGCCTGTTAAATCAATATCTATTTTAATTCCTTTGTTTCTTAGTTTTTGTGCAATTTCAAATGCTTGTTTTTCAATGCCAATTGGTATTACATAAGCTTTAGCTGTTGTTTTTTTGTATTCTTTTTTTGTTAGTTTAATCGCATCTGTTATAACATCTAGTCCAAAGCTTATTCCTGTGGCTGGATATTCTTTTTTAGAATCTAATAATGAACTTATCATTTCATCATATCTTCCTCCTCCGCAGATAGAGCTTTTGATTTCAGAGTCTCTTAAAAATCCTTCAAATATAGGTCCTGTGTAATATCCCAGCCCTCTTGCCAGCAAAGGATTAAATTCTATATTTTGTTTTGATAAGTATGAGAATAATTCTTCTAATTCTTTTAAACCTTGGCTTCCAATATCATTTGTTATCATAGACCTTAATTTTTGCAGTTTTTCTTTATTAGTTCCTTGAACTTCAATAGCGTTCATTAATTTTTTTATTTGTTCATCATCTACTTGTTTTGATTTTAGTTCTTTTAGGACTTCTTCTTTGCCGTATTTTGATAATTTGTCTATTGTTATTATTACTGAATTAGCTTTTTTTGCTGGAATGTCAGCATATTCTATTATTCCTTTTAGTAATTTTCTGTTGTTGACCTGCAAATAAGCATTTAAGCCAAGTTCTTTAAAGCAGTCTAGTGTTAATAGTATTAGTTCTGCATCTGCTATCATTTTTTTTGTTCCGACTACATCAACATCACACTGCCAGAACTGCCTGTATCTGCCTAGTTTTATTGGCCCGTCTCTGAAAACAGAGCCTATTTCATATCTTTTAAATGGCATTTTTAGGTTTGGATTCATTCCAATTACTCTTGAAAAGGATAATGTGAGTTCAAATCTTAATCCTAAACTTCTGCCTCCTTGGTCTGATAGCTTGAAAATCTCTTTCATTATATCAGATTCTTGCCCTGCTCCTTGTTTTGCTGATAAAACATCATATCTTTCTATAATAGGTGTTTCAAATGGTGAATATCCGTATTTTTCAAAGACTTTTTTTAGCTTGTCAACTACTTGATTTCTTATGATTTTTTCTTCAGGAAGAAAATCCCTTGTTCCTTTTGCTCTTTCTAGTTTCATACTCTTGTCCTCATTTGTTTTGATT
>JAHWHW010000098.1 GCA_019322995.1 Candidatus Woesearchaeota archaeon
TATTAACCTTTTTAATGTATTTAAAAGTTTCGCAGAAAATTTTAAGCTTAGATTTTTAATTAAAAGTGAATCTTTTTAAATCTTCAACATTATATTATTATTCTATGACTAATAGTAAAATAGAATTAAAAGATTTGAATTGGAAATTCGGCAATCCTGCTTTTTTATATAGGGGTATGATTCAAGCAGATTTTGAAGTTAATATTCTTAATAATATAATTAAATATGATAAACCTTGTTTTTTTGGATGTAATGATGCTGATAGTGACCTTGGTCCGATTACTTTTTGCAGTCAGGATTATTTTAATGGCTTATGGTTTGCAAGATATCAGTTTGAGAGTAGTGCTAAAAGAAATGTTGGTTCTTTTTTTACTTGTTTTCCTTTGATTATGCAGATTAATGCAGAAAAATATAAAGATAGATTATTAGAATCTTCTAAAGGCGAGGGCATAATAATTAAAGGTCTTATTGATTTGGAAGATATAACTATTTTACTTTCAAAACATGTTAATAAACTAAAAGAATTTTCTCCATTAGAGGATTATTCTAATAAACGTCTTATTAATACTCTTAATGATTTTTTTCATTTTTATGATTCGCAAGGGATTTTTTCAGAGAAAGATTTGCTTGACAAATTTTTTGAAGACCCAAATTCTTTTTTCAATAAATTTCATAGCAGGGGCTATACTTTTTCTGAAAAATGCAATTATGATAAAAACAGACTTAATACTTCTGTTTCCCAATTAATCGATGTTCTTAAGCAAAAAACAAGATAATCACCTATAAAACATTCTTCCTCTGACGTGAATATTGTATTTTTTCATCAGGTCTCTCCAGACAGCATAGTCCTTTGGCTCTAAAACAAGACCTAACTTGTTTATTCTTTCCAATTCTCTTGCATCATCATATTCTTCTTTTGCATTAAAAGTTTCGCCGTCATTAACCTGAATTATTTCAGGATTTGATTTTAACTCTCCAATATCAATATATTCTTTTGGAACATAAGTTGGAATTATGGGCTCTACTGTTTCAATAAAACAATAGCCTGATTCTTTGTAAGAAAACTCCACAGGACATTTAATGCCTGCTGTCATGTGTTTTTCTTCATTATAATGAAACAAGGCAGTTCCAAAACCTATTTCTCTAAGCAAAAAAACCAATAATCTTGATTTTTCACCGCAAACACCTTTTAAATCATAGACCACTTCATAAGGATATCTTCCCTGCAAAGTATTTCTTCTTCTTTCACCATCTGCATAAGGTATGCTTTGAACAAGCGATATTGCAATTCTTGCCTGTTCCTGCTTGTCATTTGTTTTTTCTTTTATTTTATCTGCAAGCTCTAACAAATAAGGCTTTTGTTCAGAATTGTCAAGTATAATCATTTCAATTTCCCTGTCAGTAGGACATTCTGGGTCGCAAACATAACTTCTTGGAATAATGCTTAAGTAATAATTAAGCCCTTTGTAAGAATTTATCTGAATAGAATCAATTTTTCCCTTTAAAGTATATTCAAGATTTTTTTGCTCAAGACCTGTTTCAAATTCTAAAATACAATTTTCTCCCTGCTGCATATAATTTTCAGGACAACTGCAGATAGAAGCTTTTTTAATTATACTGCCGTCCTGACAATAATATGGTTTTTGATAAGAACATTCACCATATAAAGTTCCGTCATTGCATCTTTTTTGAATTGGTTCTTTAGAAATTTTTTCTTTAATATCTGTTTCTTGAGATAATAACTCTGATTTATCTTCATTTATTTTTTCCTGCATATCATCTGGAGAATTTTTTAATTCTATTGTGCAGCCTGCTAATAACAAGATTAACAATATTACAAATGTTTTTTTCACCATCTTTTTTACAAATAATTATTCATTATCTGCTCTGCAGCTGTTAATTAATGCTGTGCTTTTTGAGCAGGATTTTCCTGATAAACTTCTCTTTTATGATAAAATGCCTGTTTTAAATCCTGTGCAAGCTCTTGTTGATATTGTGTTTGTATTCCTGTTTGCTTTACTTCATCGCTCATACCTATAACCATATTATAAAGCTCTTCTACTGGCTTGTTTGCAAGACCTTCAACCCTTTCCTCTCTTTGCTGAAGTACTTGTTCTTTTGCCAT
>JAHWHW010000099.1 GCA_019322995.1 Candidatus Woesearchaeota archaeon
TGCGGAACAACAGGAATAAAACAAGCATACAACACAGGAAGAGGAAAAATAAAACTAAGAGCAAGAACAAGTCTAGAAGAAACCAAAACAAAAACAAAAATAATAGTCCATGAAATACCTTACCAAGTCAACAAATCAATACTAATAGAAGAAATAGCAAACCTAGTAAGAGACAAAAAACTAACAGGAATAAGCGATTTAAGAGATGAAAGCGATAGAGAAGGAACAAGAATAGTAATTGAACTAAAACACGGAACAAACGCAGAAATTCTACTGAACCAATTATTACAACACACAAAACTACAAACCACATTTGGAATAATCATGCTTGCACTTGATGACAACACACCAAAAGTAATGAACATAAAAGAAATACTGCAAAAATATATAGCTCATAGACAAGAAGTAATCCGTAAAAGAACAGAATTTGACCTTAAACAAGCAGAAGCAAAAGCACATATACTAGAAGGGCTAATAATTGCACTGGATCATATAGACGATATAATCAAATTCTTAAAAGAAAGCAAAAATACAAAAGAAGCAAAACAAGGATTAATTGACGATTATCAATTATCAGAAAAACAATCACAAGCAATATTAGACATGAAATTACAGCGCTTAACAGGACTTGAACAAGAAAAAATCCGAGAGGATCAAAAAACAACATTAACATTAATAGAAAAACTAAAAGAAATACTTTCATCAGAACAAAAAATATTAAACTTAATTAAACAAGAACAACAGGAAATACAGGAAGAATACGGGGATGAAAGAAGAACACAAGTAATACTTGAAGAAACCAAAAAATTCGAAGAAGAAGAACTGATAAAACCAGAAGAAATGATAGTGACCATAACACACGCAGGATATGTAAAAAGACTGCCAATAGATACTTATAAAAAACAAAAAAGAGGGGGAAAAGGAGTAAAAGGCGCTGAAATAAAAGAACAAGATTTTATAGAAGACCTTTTTGTAGCAAATACACATGATTCAATACTTTGCTTTACAAACAAAGGAATAGTACACTGGCTAAAAGTCCACCAAATACCCGAAGCAGGAAGATACGCAAAAGGAACTGCAATAGTAAATCTAATTTCTATTAAAAACGAAAAAATTACAGCAATGATACCAGTCAAAGAATTCAAGTCTGATAATTATCTAATGATGGTAACACGAAAAGGAGTAACTAAAAAAACAAAATTAGAAGAATTTGACAAACCAAGAAAAGGAGGAATAAAAGCAATAGGAGTTTCAGACGATGACGAATTAGTAACAGTAGTTTTAACAGACGGTTCAAAAACAATATTAATAGCAACTGAAAACGGCCAATCAGTACATTTCAAAGAAACAGACATACGAACAATGGGACGAACCGCATATGGAGTGAGAGGAATTAAATTAAAAGGAGATGATAAAGTAGTTGGAATGGTAGTTTCAGAACCTGAAAAAACATTACTTACAATAACCAGAAAAGGATATGGCAAAAGAACAGCATTTTCAGAATACCGCGTTGCTAATAGAGGCGGTGTAGGAGTAACAAATATCAAAATCACTGAAAAAAATGGAAAAGTAGTTGGAATCAAAACCATTACCAATCAAGATGATATAATGTTAATAAGCCAAAAAGGAATAGTCATAAGAATTCCAGCAAAAAGTATATCAGTAATCGGAAGAGCAACACAAGGAGTAAGAATAATGAAACTCGAAAAAGAAGACAAACTGGTTGCTGTTGCAACTATAATAAAAGATGAAGGCAATAGCAATAACGAATAAAGGAATAGAAGATATTTGCGCTTTAGAAATTAAAGAAATTCTTAAAAAAGATTCTCAAATAAATTCTGGATTTGTTGTTTTTGAAGCATCTGAAAAAGAAATAGTAAAACTAATTTATCTAGGAAGAAGTTTTTCAAAAATTTTACTAGTTGATGATTTTAATAAATGGGTCCAAGGAAAAACATTTGCAGTTAGAGGAGGAAACACAGAATTACAAAAAAAAATCGCAGACAAAATTCTGCAAGGAAAAGTAAATTTAAACAATCCCGATGTTACAATATATTCCATAGACTCTGCAAATTATGGAATTGACTTATGCGGAGAAGACCTATCAAAAAGAGACTA
>JAHWHW010000100.1 GCA_019322995.1 Candidatus Woesearchaeota archaeon
GCTTCAAATTCATAATAATGTCCACTATTGCTGACATGCTTGCCAAAGCAAAGCTTTGCCGGCAACCGCAAGAAAATTAAAAATTTTCTGCGCCCAAAAAAAGCAGGCTTTTTTTCGGGCTTCGCAAGCTCTGGTTTCTCCGAATGAGACAACCCTCTTGTTAGCCTAATAATAAAATACATAGAATTTGACCAAATGCTGCTAACCTACATTTTCAACGCAGCCTATTCTAAACAGAAATTTTAAATACTATTAAAACATATATTATAATAAAAATGAAAAAAATACTTATATGCATTTTAATCTTATTTTTTTTGGCAGGATGTGCAGCTCAAGAATCAAATCAAATAATAACATATAAAACAGAGTCAAAAGCACAGCAGACAAGCCAACAAAATGTTCCAGCTCAGCAAAATGTTCTAGCAGAGCCAGAACTAAAAGTGGTTTCTAAAAATATTGAAAAAAGAGCTGCAGACATAAAAGTAAAAGGCGTAGTTGAAAACAAAGGAAACACAGATAGATTTTCAGTCAAAATAACTGCATCATGCAGAATAATAACTGAAGCAGTGACAAAAACAGGAACAGACTTAATAGATGTTAAAGCAGGAGAATCATCAATATATTCAATACTTGTTCCAATAGCCCCATATAAGCCAGTAGATTGCAAAGTACTAATAGAGTAGATTATTAATCTAAAAAACCCTAATCTATATAAATACCTGTAATTTCCTATTTTACTATGAAGAAAATACTAAGTTTGCTGTTGATAGTATTAATAACAGCTTGTACTGCCCCTTTAGAACAAAGTGAAAATACAGTTGATTATTCTATAAGTGATGAATCTGAAACACAAACAATACAAGCAAACAAGCACATAAAAGTAGAAACAAGCGAAGATGAAAATATTCAAACAAACGTAAATGTAATTGATACAATTGACCAATCTGAACTTGAAAAAACAATAGAAACAAAGCAAATAGAAACAATAAAAAAAGAACCAAAGCAAATAGAAGAATCTACTGAAAACCCAATAAATGAATTCTTAAAACAACTGCCAGAAAAATACTGGTATCATGATATTGAAAAAGAAATAGGTGCAGTTGTAGTTGGCAATAAAAAAATGGATGCCTGGAGATTTGTAGGAAACCACATAGAACCAGGATTATATTATTGGGATTATCCAGATTCAAGGGATATTTACATATTTTATGACGAAGTAAACATGTATCAGCTTCAAAAAGAAGTAAGAGAGAAAAAAGAATCATTACCTGATGTAAACGAATACAAACTAGGATTTGTAAAACAAACAATAAAAGATTATAAATACCCAAAAAGTCCTGTAAAATGGATGGAAGAATTCAAAGACAAAACACCAACAAAAATAGATAAAACCGCATATGCAATAAAAATAAATGAAATGATGTTCACATCAAAACTAGGAATTCATTTTACAGATTCTTCAGGAACAGAAACAATACTAAGGTTTGACGATATATACCATGTTCCAGCAGTTATAGAAATAAGAAAAAATTCAAGATTAGTAAAACAATACAAGTATTACTTTGATGAACACATGGCAGATATACACAACTGGAGAATAACTGCAGAAATAACAGATGATTTAGCAGATTTGCCAGAAAACCATGTTATAATCACAATGGATGAAGTAGAAAAAATAGATGATTTAAAACCAAGCTATATGAGAAAAAGAATATCAATGAAAACAAGAGTAATAGAAATCATGGAAGACTTTCAAGGAAAAACAGACACAACGCAAAGAGCAAGTATTTAATTTTTTAATTTAAACTTCTTATTATTTTAACCGCAATTCTTTTAAATTAATAATAATTATTATTTATTACGGGCCCATGGTCTAGCGGCATGGAAACGCTAATCCTTTAGCAAAGTATTAGAAGCCCAAAAAGGTCAGTTAAGCAGAGCTTAACTGCCCAGTTTAAACCATTTACGGGCCCATGGTCTAGCGGCATGACGTCTCGTTGACGGGTTATGAAAAATAACTCAAAATCGAGGAGGTCGCCGGTTCGATAATAAGGGTTGCACCCTTATCAACCCGCGGCGGGCAAAAGCCTACCAATACGAAAATCCGGCTGGGCCCA
>JAHWHW010000001.1 GCA_019322995.1 Candidatus Woesearchaeota archaeon
GAAGGAATAAAGGAATATGAAGAACTATGCAAAAAATACAAAGAACTTCCTAGTGTAAAACAAATAGAGGAAGAATTTGAGATAAAACTGCAAAGTCCGGTAGTATCATTAATAATGAGAGTTCTTCTGGAAAAAATGGGGCAAAGCGCAAATCACATAGAAATACTATTTGCGCCAGCAAGAATGGCAGACATGATTGAATGCAAATTTCACGATGAAGAAGAAAAGAAAAAACTATTTGAATTTTACAAAAAAACACTAGCACTTATACATGAAATGACCAAAACACTGCTAGAAAACCGCGAAGCAAGAATAACAGCAATTATAAATGGACTAAAATTTTATGAAAAAGAACTAAAACCAACAATGAGAAACTACCTTGAAAAACAAGCAAAAGGATGGCTAAAACAAGAAAAACCAGAAGTAAAAGGACAATATTTTGGATGAATTTTGGGGGAGATAAAAGTGAGAGAAAGAGAATATAAAGTAAGATATATAAACGAAAAAACAGCTCAAGTACAAAAAGGACCTATAAAAATCGACATACATTTCAGTTCTGGAGCAATGGATCTTATAGGATATCATCTTAAAGAGATAGTAGAAAATTCAGAAGGATATGCAGGATTTGAAAAATTCATGAAATCTCTTCCAAGCGGAGGAATGAGAATCATAGAAACAGGAGACTGCTTTGAAGTTATTAAAAAGAGAGAAATTGAAACAGAATCAATAGATAAAATGCTTATAAAAGAAAGACCAGATGAAGAAATACCTCTGATAAATATAGATAATAAAACTGAAGTGCAAAAAAAACTGCGAAGAAAACGAAGAGACACTTCATCAGTTATAAGAATAAAAGAGATATTTGGAAAAGATGAATATGAAAACCTATTTGAAACTGAATATGATGAAAACTAATAACTAAATTATTTTCTTCTTTCCCTTCTTACAAAATCGCCAATATCAAAAATATTCTGAACAGCTACTTTTTTTGAAGAAAATTTGTTAATTACTTTTCCATAACCCAAACATTCGTCATTCTTGTTTAAAACCAAAACAAAATCGCCGAACTTTTGGTTCTGATTAAAATTTACAACACTTCGGGCATAAATATGTTTTCTGCAAATAAACATCCAAGCACCCTTATCACTAACTGTAATTTTATTTTTTGCTGATTTTTTCAGTTTATTCAACAAATAAGGACTTGGAACAAAACTTTTTTTCCTTTTACCTAAATAAATTCCAATAAATGAAGCAGAATGCTGAGTCTGCTTTAATATTTTTCTTAATTTAGAATTTACCAAATAATAATCTGACCTTAACTGTAAAATATCATTTTCATCAAACATTTTTTCTCTTGAAAACAAACTAATAAACTCTTTCATAATTTTCTCACCTTTGCAACAAAAAAACCTTCTGTTTTTGTTTTATTAGGCCAAAAACGCCTGCAGTTTTGAATTTGTTTGTTTAATTGTTTACCAAAAACATTTGTTAAACCTTCATCTCCTATTGTGTTTATTTTTTCTAATTTTACCTTATGATTATCTAAAAGCCACTGCATATTTAGCTCGTTTTCTTCAGGTTCTAAAGAACAAGTAGAATAAACCAAAACTCCGTTTTTTTTCAAAGCTTTTAGTGCTGCGGCCAATAAATCCTTCTGCAGAGCTGCCCTGTTTTTAATAGTATTGATATTTCTATGCTTTTCAAACCAATCCGGCTCTGTTACAAAATTACCTGAACAAGGCGCGTCCAAAAGAATCTTGTCAAATTCTAAGTTCAACCTATCTGCTTTCAGGGCATCTATATGAAAAACTATTGTATTCTGACAATTCATTCTCTCAAGATTGTTTTTTAAAGCAGGCAATCTATGTTTTTGCTTTTCCAAAGCAATAATAATTCCTTTATTGTTCATTAACTGAGAAATTTGAGATGTTTTTCCTCCAGGAGAAGCGCAACAATCCAAAACCAGTTCATTTGATTTTGGATTTAAAACTTCAACAGGAATCTGAGAAGCAGAACCCTGCAAATAATAATAGCCCAGCAGATATTCTGCAATCGCTCCCAAAGAAAATCTGGACTTATCTATATAATAACCATAATCAGTGAAATCGATTTTGGACAAGCTCACTCCAAGTGATTTTAGCCTTGAAATTAATTCTTTTTCATCCATATTTAATGTATTAATCCTTAAAGACTGTCTTAAAGCAACAGTTTTAACAGTCTGTCCTAACTGCTTATACCTATTAAGAAAAAAATTCATACCTTTTTCCATCTTACGCCTTTAGGAGTATCCTCAAGAACAATTCCCTGCTTTTTCAGTTTATCTCTAATCTCATCTGCTTTTTTAAAATCCTTTTGTTTTCTTGCTTTTTCCCTTTGATCAATCAAAGCCTTAATTTCATCACTAACATCATCCTCCTTATTGACAATAAAACCCAAAACAGAATCAAAAGATTCCATCACTTTTTTAATTTTAACAGCATCCTCTTTGCTTAAAAAATCCATCAAAATATTAATTTCCTTAATCAAATCAAAAACAGCACTTAAAGCGCCGGATATTTCCAAATCATTATTTAAATTATCTTCAAACAATTTAACTGCTTTATCAATTATTGGCTGAACTTTTTCAGAATTTTCACTACTATCACACTCATCAAGTTTTTTCATAAAATCCCAAATCCTCTGCAAAGAACTCCTAGCACCCTTAAGAGCATCAAAAGTAAAATTCAACTGCTGGCGGTAATGCGTTGCAAGCAACAAATACCTAACAGCCAAAGGATGATAACCTTTATCAAGAATATGTCTTAAATTATAAAAATTTCCAGCAGACTTAGACATTTTCTGACTCTCAACAAGAAGCCACTCATTATGAAACCAATAATTAACAAACTTCTTTTTTTCAGCACCTTCTGCCTGCGCAATCTCATTTTCATGATGAGGAAAAATCAAATCAACCCCTCCTCCGTGAATATCAAACGGCTGGCCTAAATACTTAACACTCATAGAAGAACACTCAATATGCCAGCCAGGCCTGCCCTTTCCAAGCTCTGTCTCCCAAAAAACATCACCATCTTCTTCTGTCCAAGCTTTCCACAAAGCAAAATCACGAGGATTTTCCTTATCATATTCATCAGCACTAACTCTTCCAGAAGCGCCAGACTTTAACTGCTCTTTATTCAAATGAGCCAACTTACCATACTCATTAAATTTGTTAATAGAAAAATAAATATCTCCTTTATCCACCTTATAAGCCAAACCATTTTCCTGCAATTTCTTAATAGTATCAACCATATCCTTAATATGCTCTGTTGCCCTGGGATAAACATCAGCAGGAAGAATATTTAAAGTCTTTAAATCCTGAAAAAAACCATCAATAAAAGGCTGAGTGAATTTCTGCAGTGAAACTTTTTGCTTTTGAGAATCACGAATAGTTTTATCATCAACATCAGTAAGATTCTGAACAAACTTAACTTTATACCCCAAATACTTAAGATATCTGTTTAACAAATCACCAGCAACATAAGCGCGATAATTACCAATATGAGGAAAATTATAAACCGTAGGGCCGCAAATATACATGTTAACATGACCTTTTTTAATTGGCTTAAACAATTCCTTTTCCCTTGATAATGTATTATAAATCTTAAATGCCATGAAAACATTTATTTAAGAACAATATATAAAATTATCCTTTTCTACAAACAAAAATACAATGATCTTTTTGAAAATTACCTATATCTATCTTTTGGAGAATCTTCAAGTGCTTTTTAAGTTTCTCCTCCACATTTATAAAAATTTCCTCTTTAGGTCTTGAAAAATCAATACTTCTGGCCTTAACTGCTAAAAAAGCCAAACAATTATCTTTTAAAAATTCTAAATTTTTAAGAAAAATATCAACTTGATTTTTCTGAGCAACATCCTGATAAAGAAAATCAACTTTAACTATATTATCTTGATATTTTTCTGGTTGATTTGCATCAGCCAAAATTGGAGCAATATTATTTCTTTTTTCAGCCAAAAAAACTAACTCTCTGGCAACAACAGGAGCAGACTCAACAGCAAAAATCATTCCTTTAGTCACAATATCAGATAAATGCGATACTGTTGTGCCTGTGCTTGCACCAAGATAAAGTATCAGACTTGTATCTGTCAGTTCAAGATATTCCAATCCCTGACGCAATGCTGATGCAATCTTAGAATCATTTGGCGAAAATCCTCTAAACTCGGTTTTTTCCTGGCTTATCAGCTTTTCAGAATAAACCTGAACTCCTTTTAACAAATTTTCTGTAAAAAAAACAGATTTTTTACCCTTATTCAACTCAAAAATTCCATTAAACTTTGACTTTATAATTTTCTGCTTCATTATTTCTTAAACCTCATGTTTAAATCATCTCTTAATTTCTTTCCAACAAATTTACCATTAAAAAAATCAACCTTAACAGCAATACTAATCTTATCAGCCAAAACTCTTGCAATCTTTCCTTTCTCTTTTTCAGAATGTCCTTCCATTATTGGATGATTAACGATTATTCCATGCTTAGGACTTTTTCCTCTTCCAGAAATATGTCTAAACAAAGCCTTTTCAGCTCCGAACAATTGAATAGTAGAAGAAGTCATTTCAGACAATTTCTTCAAAGAACCTGCATGAGACAATAATTTAGCTCCAATACCTGAACCAGCAACAGCCAAAAGATTAGGACACACAGATTCCATTGTATTTTTTATATATTTTTCAATCTCCTGGTTTTGATTATGCAAATTATCCAATGATTCTGCAGTTTTAACAAGAATATTCAAATCTTTTTCTGATATATCTGCACCCATTGAATCTGACTCATCTAGATTTAATTCACTAAGCAATTCTTTTCTTGATTTACCTGCAATTAACTCAACAAACTTCTCATTAGATTTAATAGATTTTGAAAACTCAGGACAATACAAAGAATACCAACTCCTTATCCTCTTTGACAACTGAGATGAATTAAGACTTATTTGTTCTGTCATATTTTGAGCATGAATAATAAGAATATCCCTAGTTACTGCCTGCTTAATCATCTGTTTTGTTAATTTCAGGTTTTTCTCTCTTAAATTAGCCAAATCCATATATTACTTTATATTGTCGATGTTTAAAAAAGTATGCCTCAAGTACAGTCAAATACAGCTTGCTGACGGCTCTGTCCTAAATCTCGCTAAAAGCTCGGGTTAGCAGCTTCAAATTCCTGATAATGACAACAATAGCTGACATTCTCCGAAGGAGCCCACCCTCTTGTCAGCCTAATAATACAATACATAGAATTTGACTAAAGCTGCTAACCTATATTTAGGACAGAGCCCTTGCTGACAAAAACTTTATAAAAAGACCAAGATATCAAAGAACTATGGAAATACCTAAGAAATATGACCAGAAAACAGCTGAAAAAAAATGGGCAGAATACTGGAAAAAAGAAAAAATATATGCCTTTGATACTAAATCAAAAGCAGAAATATACTCAGTAGACACTCCTCCGCCAACTGTTTCAGGAGATATTCATATTGGTCATGCATTTTCATACTCTCACCAAGATTTTGTAATCAGGTTTCACAGAATGCTTGGAAAAAACATTTTTTATCCATTTGGAACAGATAACAACGGAGTTGCCACAGAAAGACTAATAGAAAAAATAAGAAAAATCAAAGCAAGAGACATATCAAGAGAAGAATTTGTAAAAATATGCCTTGATGAACTAAAGAAAAACCTTATTCCTAATTATATTTCAGGCATGCAGCAATTAGGACTTAGCTGTGATTATAATATTTTCTACACAACAATTGACCCTCACTGCCAAAAAATCTCACAAAAATCATTTATTGAACTATATAAACTTGGCAGAGAATACAGAAAAGACGCCCCTGCAATGTGGTGTCCTGAATGCGAAACAGGAATATCACAAGTTGAATGCAAAGATGTTGAAATTGCATCCACATTTAATGACATAATATTCCGCGTGGACGGAAAAGACCTTATAATCGCAACAACAAGACCTGAACTACTTCCTGCATGTGTTGCAGTATTTTATCATCCAAAAGACAAAAGATACAACCATTTAAGCGGAAAAAAAGCAAAAGTTCCACTATTTAACATTGAAGTTCCAATAATGGCAGATGAAAGAGCAGACCCTGAAAAAGGAACAGGAATAGTAATGTGCTGCACATTTGGAGACCAAACAGACATGGAATGGCAAAAAGCCCATAATCTTCCAATAAAAGAAGCAATTACCAAAAACGGAAAAATGAGCAAGCTCGCAGGCAAATACCAAGGAATGGAAATAAAACAAGCGAGAAAAGAAATAGTAAAAGACCTGGAAAAATCAAAACTTCTAATATCAAAAAAACCAATAACACATGCAGTAAATGTTCATGAACGATGCGGAACTGAAATAGAATTTGTAAAATCAAAACAATGGTTTATCAAATATCTTGACCTAAAAAAAGACATGATTAAATGGGGTGAAAAACTAAACTGGTTTCCACCTCACTTTATTTCAAGATATAGTAATTGGATAGAAGGACTTCAATGGGACTGGCTAATAAGCAGGCAAAGATATTTTGGAATACCCTTTCCAGTATGGTATTGTGCTAAATGTGATGAAGTAATACTTGCCAATGAAAAAGATCTTCCAGTAGATCCATTAAAAGATAAACCTCCTTTGAGCAAATGCCCGAAATGCTCAGGAACAGAATTTATTCCTGAACAAGATGTTTTAGACACATGGGCAACAAGTTCACTAACACCCCGACTGTCAATAGAACTAATGCCAAAAGAAATACAAGACAAACTGTATCCAATGAACTTGAGACCCCAAGCACATGATATAATAACCTTCTGGCTTTTTAACACAGTTGTTAAATCAAACATACACTATAAAACAAATCCTTTCAAAGATGTAATGATTTCAGGATGGCTATTAGATCCAAAAGGAAAAAAATTCTCTAAATCCAAAGGAAATTCAATAGAACCAAAACAAGTAATAGAAAAATACTGCGCAGATGCATTAAGATTTATGTCAGCAGGAACAAAACTAGGAGAAGACCTTCCATACCAAGAAAAAGAAGTAGTAACAGGAATGAAAACAATAACAAAACTATGGAATGCATCCAAATTTGCATTCATGCATCTTAAAGACTACAAAAAACCAACACCTAAAAAACTTGAATTCTTTGACAAATGGATATTATCCAAGCTAAACCGCCTGATAAAAAACTCAACAGAAGCATTTATGAAATATGAATACTCAAGAACGCGACTAGATGCTGAAAAATTCTTCTGGCACTCGCTTTGCGACAATTATCTGGAAATAGCAAAAGACAGACTATACAATCCAGACAAAAGAGGAAAACAAGAAAGAATAAGCAGCCAATATGCACTCTATGAATCACTATTATCCGCAGTAAAACTATTCGCACCTATAATGCCATTTATAACAGAAGAAATATATCAAAATTTTTTCAGAGAAATAGAGAAAGACAAAAGTATTCACATAAGTTCATGGCCAAAATATGAAAAAAAACTAGTAGATGTTAAAATTGAACACGCAGGAGACCTTCTAATTGAAATAATAAGCTCTGTAAGAAAAGAAAAAACAAGACAAAATAAAGCATTAAACTCTCCTGTAAAAGAAATAACAATCAAATGCGAACCAGAAATGGAAATAATTCTAAAAGATGCAATAGATGACCTGAAATCTGTAACAAAAGCAGAAAAAATAATTTTTGGAAAAGAAAATAAAATTATTATTTAAATCTTCTTTTAAAATGACCTAATTTTTTATAAATAGACTTGTGTCTGGAAAGATAAAATAATCCACAAGTAATAACTGCAGAAACAATAAAAAATAAAAACAAAACAAAAAATTTACCTAACAAAACAAAAATAGATAGATTATACAAAATAGTGCTTCTTAACAAATCACTACAGATAACAAAAGGATTAAGCTCTGCAACAGCCATAAACCACGAAGGCATACTCTCAATAGGAATAATAACATCAGACAAGAAAAGGAAAATACTTCCAAGAGAAATAGCGCCTAATGTGGCTGTCTCTTCTGAATTAAAAATATACCCAACAATCATCCCGACAGAAGAGAAAAAAGCAATAATCAACAAGAGCAATATAATAGTGTAAATCATTCCTGATAAAAGCTGAGACGAGAAAAATATTGCAGCAATAGCAAGAATAATCAACAACTGCAAAAACAAAAGCAAAAAGCAGGTAATAAAAGTCGCAAACAAATAAGTAAAACCATTTACAGGCGCCATAAAATTCCTAAAATGCGCAGGAGACTTTTTTTCAAGCAAAATCAAAGTAGGTGCCAAAAGCAATGCAGTAAACATAATAATCATAACAATCAAACTTGGAAAAATATAATTCAAATAACTCTGCTCTGCAATAACTGGTTTAATATTAGTAATAATAGGCTGAACAACTGCCTTTGGATCCTTTACCTCAATAGACTTAATAATATTATCAATATTATTCAATGCCCTCTGAACATCTAATAAATTCTTTAAAGAACCATCCAAAGCAGTTCTTGCATTAGTCAACTCTGCAATAGAAGTATCATGGGCAGAACTAATAACATCCATCTGGGCTTTTGTTTGGGTAATCTTTCCAACCAAAGAATCAATCAAAGACCCAAGCTCACTAAACTGGGACTGAGCAAGCTCGTCAGTCTCACCAAACTGACTTTCCAAGCCATCAAGCTCATCAACAGTAGATTCAAACAACTCAGCTAAAGACTGTTTCTGCTCCCCGGACATAGAACTGGCCTGAACAATATCATTTGCATTGCCTACAAAAGACTTAGCATCACTAATTGCTTTTGAACCAAGATTTAAAGAAGCATCAACCCAATGCTTTACTTTTCCTTTTTGACTTGACAAATCTTGTGAATGAAACTCAGAAGGATCAAAATCAAGATTTACCTCTTCTAATCTTACACTAACATCAGTGACCCTTCTAGTAACCAAATCATTAGAAGTGGTAAGATTAACCAAAGAAGGGCGCCTCTCCTTAACCTGAGTGCTGGAATAATCCAAAGCATTAACTAAAATAGTTGTCAAGTTCCGGCTTAACTCCATAGACCTCTCTGTAACTTCTTCAGTCATAGCATTGAGAACAGACCAAACAAGATTAATCTGAGAATAATCAATATAAAAAGTCAATTCGTTAGAATTATCCTTAGCCATTGTAAATTCAGGAGAAAAAACAACACAAGTATGAACCTCGCCTCTTTCTATTGAAAACCTACATTCCTCCTCCCCTGGAAAACGAGTAACCTTAAATCCCTTTTCTGTTAAACGATCAACAAAAGAATTTGACAATTCATTATAATTTTCAGAATAAGTTCCAACCTTAACAGCATAAAGATTTGTATTATCAAAAGCAAGACCTGCTAAAAAAATAATTAATAAAGGACCTAAAATAACAATCAAAGCAGATGCTTTTGCCCTTATTAAAAGACGTATATTTTTCTTAACTAAAGTAAATGCATCATTAAAAAACTTATTCATTTTACCAATGCCTCAAAAGCCTCTTTTTAGCAGGTCTTGCTTTTGATAATACAAATCTTTATGCTGTTAAGGTTGGAACTT
>JAHWHW010000002.1 GCA_019322995.1 Candidatus Woesearchaeota archaeon
GCTTTCTCGTATAAGCAGAATTAATTTTATTATAAGAAGTAGTATTGCTATAAGTATTATTATTCCAAGAGAGATTTTTATGGTTTTTACAAACCAGTTTGTTTCTTTATTTTTAATTATAAGTTTCACTGGATTGCTTTCTGCATATCCTCCTTTGTTGTCTTCTGCTGTAAATATTATTGTTTTTTCGCCGGTAAAGTCTGCGTCGGGTGTGAGATAAGCTATTCCATCTTTAAACCAAATATCTATATTGTTAATTTCTTCTTTTATTCCAAATTCTAAAATATCCTCGTCAGGATCCTGAAAATAAGTGTTTAAATCAAGGCTTTGTTGTTCTCCTTGAAGCCATGTTTGAGTTGGTATTCCTGCTGTTGGAAGCTGGATTGCAGGTTTTAAAAGAATGAATATTATTGCCGCAATTAATATTACTCCTATTAGGGCGATTATTCCTTTTGTTTTGGATTTTGTTTCTTCTATTTCTTCTGCTTCTTCTGTGCCGATTATTGCAAATTGTCCTGTTTTTTCACTTTCAGCTGAATAGTATAAATAATCCTTGTCTGAATCTATTTGTTCTGTTTCTAGTTCATTCCATTCTTCATTTTCTAGATAGCAAAGCATTATTTCTTCTGAGTCTATTTTTTTGCGTTCTATCCATTTTTTGCTTACTTTGAATAATATTTCTGTATTATCAAAATTTTCATCTTCTGTATTTGTTTCTGTTCTAAAGTATTGATATATGTGTTCGTCTATGCAGATATATTTTGGATTTTTTCTTTTGCGTCCGCGGGTTATTTTTATTTTTAATTTTTTTATTGGCTCTGAAAGTTTAATTTTTATCTGCTGGACTCCTTTTCTCCAATTTGTATTTATTGTTTTAGTTTCTTTTGCAAGGCTTAGTCCTTTCCATTTTTTAGTTAGTGTTTTTTTCTTTCTTATTTTTCCCAGAATATATAGGACTAGCAATACCCCCACACCTAAAATTACATATTTAATATTATTTATTATTGGCTGAATAAATACTGCGATTATTACCAGCAATGCGATTATTATTATTGCAAAGATAATTTTAGAAAATAGGTTTTTTGGTTTTTGTCCTGTAATTATATCTTCTTTTGATATCATTAAGTATTTTTTGCGAAGTGCTTTTTCATATTTCTGATTTATTTTTTTTTCTGCTTTTTGTTTTCTTTCTATTTCTTTTTCTGTTTGTTTGGCTTTTTTTGCTGACAATCTCAATCTTGTTTCAGCCGCTTTTTCTTTTTCTCTTATTTTCTTTTCTTTTGCTTTTTCACGGTTTTCCCGAATTTTTTGTTTTGCTATTTCTTTTTCTTGCTTAAGTCTTTGTTTTTCTTTTATTCTTTCTTTTTTTAGTATTTCTTTTTCTTTTCTTTTCCTGTTTTTTTCGCGTTCTTTTTGTTTTTTTAGTTTTTCTTTTTCTTTCATGCGTTTTAGCTGTTGTTTTTGATATTCTTCTGTTGACATGTATTGTATTGAATATACTGCAATTATTCCAAATATTACAAGTGCAATTATTATTAAAACTGTTAAAGGAAGATATTTGTCAAAAAGGTTGTCTATTACTCCGTGTGTAGTTAATTTAACGATTATTTCTTTTTCATATTTTGCTCCGGTTTCCTCTGTTTCTGCAACTATAGTTAAAGGATATTTTCCTTTTTTTGTAGTTTCTTCTGGAGCTAAGTTTAGTGTTATTGTTTTGGTTTCTTCAGATGGTATTGAAAGCAGACGAGGGGTTATTGTTACCCAGTCTAGTCCTTCTAAATCCATTATATAATTAACAGTTTCTTTGCCTTTGTTAGTTATTTCTAAATCGACTATGTTTTCATTATAATAGGTTCTTATCTTTTCAACTTTTGGGGCTATTTCTGCGATTCCATAGTCTTCGATTTCCAGAAATAGTTCAAGGTCTGCGATTAGTTTTGTTTTTTCTGTGTTTATTGTTATTAAGAATTTTTTTGGTGTAATATCCTTGCAGTCTTTTGGTTGGTATTCTGCAGTTATTTGTCTTTCTTTTCCAGGTTCTAGTGTTATTTTTGTTTCTTTTAAGTTTAAATCTGGATTATCTGTATTAATATTATATGTTTCTTGAAAGCTTGAAGGATTTTTTATGTTTATTTCATAGATTGCCTGAGAACATGGTTTTATTGTTTTGGTTTGTTCTTTTACACTTGCCTCTATATTTATTGTTGGCTGGATTATTATATCTTGGATGATTTCTTTTTCAATTCCTGTTGTTGTTGATATTATTGTTTTAATCGGATAATTTCCTTGTTGCGCAGTGCATGGTATTGTTAAAAGACTTTTTACATTAATTGTTTTTCCTGGTGATAAACTAAACATTTGCGGGTATTTTACCCAGTCTGATGTTTTTCCTTGACCATACAACTGATAATTGCTTGTTTGTGTTCCTGTGTTTGTTAATTGAATTATGTTTTCTTCTGAAATACATTTTTCAAGGGAAAACAATGAAGCTGCTTTAGCATTAAAGTCTTCCTGAGCAATCACTGTAGGTAAAAGAATAAGTGTCAGCATTAGTAGTATTGTTATCTTTTTCATTACTTTTCCCGCCTTTTTTTAGATAAGAAAAAAAATAAAACCATATTTACCAAATTTTTAGTAATAGGTTTCTGGTTTTTCGTCGTTGTCTTCTTTAAGTTTTAGATATCCTACTACAATCGCTATTAGTATTACTAATACTGCTAATATGATTACTGCTGCTTCTAAGAGTAGTTTTATCCAGTTTGTTGGTTGTTCTGTTATATTTGTTGTTAATTGTATTTGCTTTGCTGGCTGTCCTGCGCTAGTCAATGTTGCAGTCATTACTTTTGCGCCTGTTTGAGCAGATGGGCTTGTTGTTGCGTGTATATATATTGTTTCTGATGATTGTCCGTCTACTAAAACTGTTGTTGATGGCGTTATTTTTATGCTGTTTATCCATTCTGCTGCGTCTATTGATATTGTGTAGCTTTTGGTTTGTTTTTGATTGTTTATTATTGTTATAGGATAAATTGCTGTTTCTCCTTGCATTGCATTTTCAAGTTGTTTGCCTATTGTGATTGTTGTTTTTGGTCCTTTTGTTTCTTCGCAAAGGTTATTTGCAAGTATATTAATTGATTTTATTGTGCTTATTGATTTTCTTCCATTTGCATATTCTGCTGTTACTTTAACATCATATATTCCTGCTTTTGTGCACATTGGAATTCTTAGGTATATTTCTTCTGTTTCTTCACTGTCATCTGTGTCTTCTATTTCGTCTATATAATCTATTCCTGCAATTCCCAAGTCTTCAATTGCTACTGTAACTTTTACATCGTCTTGTTCTTTTTCTCCTTTGTTTTCAAGTCTTACCTGAGCTAATAGTGCGCTTCCTGCTTTTACACTTAATTCAGGATTAAAGATTACATCTTGGATTTCTAATTTATGTCTTGGCACATCTACTTTTAGATTGTATGATTGGATTACTTCTTCTCCATATCTGTCTGCTACAATTATTCTTAGTTTGTAGTTGTCTTCTTCTGCATCATCAGGCAGGTTTAGTTTTAGTTCTTTGTGGTATCTTACATTTGCTTCTGCTGCAAATGGTCCTTTTGAATCTGATACTGAGTCTATATCATTGTATTCATATCCTGAGATAAAAGCCATTATTTCTAAATTATCTTGATCTTCAGAAACTGTAAAGTGAACATCTACTTCAATTTCATCTCCTCTTTCTATATCAAGTCTGTTTGCCTCGTTTGGCATTAAATCTGTTCCATCTATTTCTACATTATCTATTGTTATTGGCAGTGCGCTAGCTCCGACTGCTAATACTAATAATAGAACCATTAATGGTATTAATTTAGTTATGTTCATTTTCCAACCCCCAACGTATTTTTTAGTTATTTATGAGCATTTAGTATTTAAAGCTTTCTATATTTTTGTTATTCTAGAGTAGTCCTATATTATATAAAATAACTATTATAAAGTAATTATTTTACATATATGTCTCTATAAACTACTCTGTCTATTCCATTTGCGTGAATATTGATTCTTAGATAATAATATCCTGGTTGTATTGAGTCAGGAAAGTCTAGAAGCAGTATTTTGCTTGCTTTATGTCCTTTTCTTAAATCCAGAGGTCCAACACTATCTCTTAAAGCCAACTCTTGATTTACAAGTGTGATTTTTAGATTATCTATGTGTTCATCTCCGTTATTTTTCAAATAAACTCTAAGAAGAAGTTGTTCTCCTGCATTTATTTCACTCGGCATTCTTGTTCCTGTTATTTGTATTCTTAATCCTTTTTCTTTTATTGTAGTTAATGGCTCTTCTTCATCTGATTCAAATGTTGGAAAATCTTCTGGTCCAATATAAGGATAATGGCTGTAATCTGTATCTGCAGGGTCAAATATATAGTCAAAATCATCATATGTCCATTCTATTGGCTCTGCGGGTTCTGCTATTGCCTCAACTGCCTCAACTTCAGGTTCTTCTGAAAGAATATAATAATTATCATAAGGTTCATAATAAGTATCATCATACAGCTCATAATAAGTATCATCATAAGGTTCATAATAATTGTTATCATATGGTTCATAATAATAGTCATCATAATAATCTGACATTGAAGAAACTAAAAATGGTGTTGTAATCAGCATTACTAAAACAAATATTGAAGTTATTGTCAGGATTTTTGGGTTTATTTTCATTTTGTTTTTACCGCATTATATTTTTTAAAAAAAATAAAAAACAATTAAGGAATTTTTAGAATTCCTCTTCTTCTCTTACATCAGGGAATAAAGCAAGTGATTGATCATTTTCGTTTCTTTCGCCTGCTCCATTTCCAGCATCTTGTGCAGGTTCCTCAGATTTTTCTTTTGAAGGTTCTTCTTCTTTTTCAGTTCCTTTGTATACTACTGCTCCCAATGCCGCTCTCACAAAAGTTCCGTCATTTTTGTTTATCTGTGCACCTGGATTTTCTTCTTTTCCTATTCTTCCATTTTTTTGTTTAAGAATATATTCGAAAAAATCCATGTCAATTGGCTTAAATTTGTTTTCAAAGTCTTTTCTTACATATTGTCTGTTTCTATGAACGCCTACTGGGTTATATTTAGGCTGAGATACTTTTACTATTCCTCGCAATACTTCATCAAGTTTTTCCTGATTTCCTTTGTAAAAATCTTCTGCTAGACTTTTAAATTCTTCAAGTGTTCCTAAGGAAATTTTTTCTCTTCCGCCTATGCTTTTCATTACTGCGTTTTTGCCTTCGCCTTCTTTTATTTGCGCAAATACTGTTATGTCTCCGTCTGCTTTGTAAAAATCTTTTATTTTTTGCATTAACGGCTGTCTCCATTTTGCAAGTTTTTGTTTTTGTTCATCACTATATGAATTTATTAATCTGTTATTTAGAGTATCAAAGTACATTCTTACTGCTGTTTTTGCCTCAAGAAAGGATGTTCCATCGTCTTTCATTAGTTTGTCATAAAGTTTTTCTCTTTGCTCATATGTTGCCGGTTTCTGTTGGGCGCATCCTGTTCCAAAAATAGCCATACCTGTTCCAGCTAATGCAAGTGTTCCTGCAATAACTTTTTCTCTTAATGAATATTTTCCTTTCATTTTATTCTCCCCCATTGTTTTGTTTTTATCGTATTTTATTATTGTGTATAATCCCTTTATTTTTTAATTCAGAGATTATATTTAAAAGTTATGAAATAATTTTTTTTATTTACTTCCAAATTCATATCCTACTCCTGCTTCGGCTCCAAAACCGTTTTTTTCGTCGTATTTCCATCCAAGTAGCGCTCTTAGTCTATCTGTTAGTTTCCAGTCTACATTCATTCTAGCTGTTCCAAATTGTTGTTTTTCTAGTTCTCTTCCAACATATTTTGTATTTTCCTGTCTTGCTCCGCCGTATAATGCGACTCTCATTTGTTTTCCTAGGAATATTTTGTCAAGTACAAATTCTATTCCTGCTTCTGCAGATTTTGATGTTTGGCGTAAATATCCATTATGCTGTGTGTCAATTTGACTTGCATTTGCTACTAGATTTATTCTGCTGATTTTATTAATATCAATCGGTAGTTTTTGGCTTGCTTGTAGTGCTGCTATTACTTTTACTAATTTGTTTTCTAATTTTCCTCTTGGAAAATTCCAATTATATTGTCCTGTTCCTGCGTGGACATCTGCTTGAAGTTTTGTTGTTTTTTCTCCTTTACTGTTTCTTCTTACAAGCCCTGTTTTTAATAATCCATATCCTGCTGTAAAATCCATGTCACTTGAGCCAGAATATGCATATACTTCTGCTCTTCCGCCAATTTCAACATATACAAGTACATTTTTTCCTGCGTTTAGATATTTTCCAATTCTTGCATCTGCTCTTGCACTATTTGTAAAATAATCAATAATTTCATTATTAATTTCAGTATTATTGTCAGAATATGTATCTGCAGCATATGCTATAAATTTCCAGTTGTTTGGAAGATCTCTTATGTATTTTGCATTCAAACTGTGTTGGTTTCTTTTTTCAAATAAAGTGTTGTGTGATTCTATTATTGCTTTATTTTTTGCTCTTTTTGTTGGTGTTGCGCTTGTTTTGTCTCTATCAAATTCATTTAAAGAAATTTTAGTGTCTGCTTCTAAAAGACGAGAAACATAATCATCTTGTTTTAATAAATCTAAATTACTTCCGCATCCTATAAATCCTAAAAAAGCAGCTGTTTCAAGTATGATTTGTTTTAAACCCATTTGTTTCCCCCCAAATTTTGGCCAATAAACATTCTTATTCTGCTTGTAAGAGGCAGATATATTTAAAGCTTTCTATTTGATACTATTTAAGAGTAGCAAATAACAAAATTATTATATATTAGTTCTAAAATACAAAAAAATATGATTTCAATAATAGGTGCAGGGCCTGTTGGCAATTATTGTGCATATCTTCTTGCAAAAAAAGGTTTTAAAGTAAATATTTTTGAAGAGCATCCTAAAGCTGGAATTCCTGTTCAGTGCACAGGCATTGTAACAAAGCAGTTATTCAAATATGTTCCAAAAAGCAAAGAATTTGTGATTAATCATTTTAACAAGGTTCAAACAGTAGCTCCAAATAATGATTATGCTGAAATTCCTTTGGAAGAGTATCTTTTAGACAGAACAAGATTTGACAATTATTTATTAAATAAAGCTCAAGATGCAGGAGCAGAAGTTCATTTTAATCATAAATTTATAGAATTCAAAGATAATAAAGCAGTAATAAAAAATAAACAAAGATTAATTCATAATCAAGCAGATTATTTTATAGGCGCAGACGGTCCTCTTTCAAAGGTTGCAGAATCCGCAGGATTGCTGAAAAACAGGCAGTTTTTTGTAGGTATGCAGGCAAGAGTAAGAGGTAATTTTTCAAAACATACTTTCACAACTTTTTTTGGAAATAATATTGCGCCTGGTTTTTTTGCATGGGTTGTTCCAGAATCCAGTTCAACAGCAAGAGCAGGTCTTGCTACAAGAAAAAACACAGGATTTTATTTTCAGAATCTTTTAAATTCTCTTAATTTTACTCCAATAGAATATCAAGGTGGCTTAATTCCCATATTTAATCCAAAACAAAAAGTGAAAAAAGATAATATTTTTCTTATAGGAGACGCTGCAGGTTTTACAAAAGCAACAACAGGGGGCGGATTGGTTTTTGGGTTGGAAAGTGCTAAGATTGTAAGTAAATGCATTGTAAAAAATAAAAAGTATAATAAAGAAATCTTCAGATTAAAATTTTCCCTTCAGCTTCATAGAATAATAAGAAATTCGTTAAATGAATTTAAAGATTATGAACACATAAAGATTATTGATTTAATGAAAAAGAAAAAAATACAGAATATACTTAAAAAAAATAATAGAGAATTTCCTGCAGGATTATTATTCAAACTAATTTTATACGAATTAAGGCTTGCTCGATTTTTAAAATACTTAATAATTTCAAAAAAGAAAGATTTTTAAGTAATCAATAGATTTTTGTAATGATATCAATATGAAAGAAAAAGAAGAAGAGTTAAATATCGATTTTAGTGGATTATTTAGTTTTTTTAAGAAAAAAAAGAAAGAGCAAAATAAAGTAGAAAATAATCTCCAAGAAAAGGAAGAGGAAAAAACAAGTTCAAAAAACGAAGAGATTTCTTTTGATATTAAAAAAGTAAAAGGAATTTTCAGTAAAATCAAAAAAGGAGTGTTAGAAACTCCGAAGAATGAAGATCCTGATTCGATCGATTTCTCAAAAATTAAAAAATTTGTTATAAAAAATCATACTCTTCTTATTTTATTGTTGCTAATCACAATCCAACTTGTTCCTAACGCAGGCTTCTGGCCATGGGGAGGTATTTGGATGCGTATGCAAACTCAAAACCTGCCTCAAATTGATAATTGGGCAGAAAATTCGGTAAATAATTTTTACAAAACTCAGATTTCTAATCAAATTAATAAGCAATATCCTAATCTTCCTGCCAATAATAAAAATAAATTAATTGAAAAAGAGTTTAATACATTTCTTAAAGAGACTCCGAGTCAAATTAATTCTCAAATAAAAAATACTGCAGAACAATTTCGGGAAAGATTTCAATACGAAAAAGATGGAAAGAAATATACTTATATGCCAGATATAGATCCTTATACTTATCTAAGATTTGCAAGAAATAAGATTAAAACAGGAAAATTCGAAGATACTATTAAAGACGGAGTTTATTGGGATGATCATTCGCTTGCGCCTCTCGGAAGAGATCTTAATATTAATTTTCACCATCATTTTTTAGTTTTGGTTTATAGTATTTTTAGCATTTTTCTCCCTAAAATTCCTTTAATGCAATCAGCAACATATTTTCCTATTATAATGCTATTATTATCATTAATTCCTGTTTTTTTTATTGGAAAAAAATTAGCAGGCAATACCGGAGGATTTTTTGCGGCGTCTATGTTAATTTTAAATGCTGCAGGAACTGGTAGGACTACTTGGGGCCATGCAGATACAGATGCATATAACATCTTTTTTCCTGTTTTAATCGTATGGTTATTTATTGAAAGTCTTTGCGCAAAAACATATAAGAAAAAAATATTATTTAGTTTTTTAACTGCACTGTCTTTAGGATTATTTTCTAGTGCATGGTCTGGAGGTTGGTGGTACTTGTTTTATTTTCTTATGGCATCTATATTAATAAATTTCATTTACATAATTTTTTTCTATAGAAAGATTATAATCAAAGATTTTACTCAAACTTTTAAAATAAAGGAGGTTAAAAATATATTTTTTGTTGTTTTTTTCTTTTTTGTTTTTAGCGGAATTTTTATTAGTTTAATTCATAAACCTACTACATTTTTATATTCTATACTAGGCCCACTTAAATTTACTATTATCAAGTCCGCAGCACATGTTAATTTATGGCCAAATGTTTACACAACTGTTGCTGAACTTAATCCTGCGTCTATTACTTCTATTATTAATAATATGGGGGGAAAATTTTTATTTGTTATTTGTATACTGGGTATTTTATTAACATTTACCATAAAAGATTCATCTGGAAATAGAGATATTAAATATGCTGCATTGTTAAGCATCTGGTTTA
>JAHWHW010000003.1 GCA_019322995.1 Candidatus Woesearchaeota archaeon
ATTTTCTAGCAGTGTTTTGGTCATTTCATGTATGAGTGCTAGTGTTTTTTTGTAAAATTCAAATAGTTTTTTCTTTTCTTCTTCATCGTGAAATTTGCATTCAATCATGTCTGCCATTCTTGCTGGTGCAAATAGTATTTCTATGTGATTTGCGCTTTGCCCCATTTTTTCCAGAAGAACTCTCATTAAAAACGAGATTACAGGAGATTGAAGTCTTATTTCAAATTCTTCTTCTATTTTTTTAAGGTTTGGAAGTTCTTTGTATTTTTTGCATAGTTCTTCATATTCCTTTATTCCTTCTTCTCTTTCCTCTTTCATGGTTTTATTAGTCAATATAGGCTTTCTTTTAAAGATTTCGAAAATTTGGCAAGAACATACTAGATTATAATATATAGTTCTGTTTTTAATTAAATATTTAAACTGGAAAGTCTTTTCATTAGTTCATGAAGCCGTGGATTGTTAAATATGCTCCGAAAAATACTTGTGATATTCCTCAGGATAGTGTTGCAGATAAATTAAGATTGTTTGTTTCTGATTTTAAAAAACAGAAGAAAAAAGCTGTTTTGCTGTATGGTCCTTCTGGTTCTTGTAAGTCGTGTTCTGTTCATGCTTTGGCTTGTGAAAAAGGTTTGGAAATAGTGGAGGTTAATGCTTCTGATGTGAGAAATGCTGACAAAATTAATGAAAAATTAGGAAATGCTTTGAAACAGCAGTCTTTGTTTTCAAAAGGAAAGATTATTTTGGTTGATGAGATAGATGGTATTTCCGGCACTAAGGACAGGGGAGGAATTCCTGCTTTATCTAAACTTGTTTCTAAGAGCGTTTTTCCTGTTTTTCTTACTGCTAACGATCCTTTTAATAAAAAGTTTAATTCTTTGAGAAAGCAATCTGTTAAGATTGAGTTTTCTGCTTTGGATTATATTCCTATTTATAAGATTTTAAAGAATATTTGTGTTAATGAAAATATTGTTTTTGAGGATTCTGCTTTAAAGACTTTGGCTAGAAGGGCTGGAGGAGATTTAAGGGCCGCTATTAATGATTTGCAGTCTTTGGCTTTTTCTAAGAAAATAACTAAAAATATGATTGATTCTTTGTCTGAGCGGAATCAAATTGGTTCTATTGAAAATGCTTTGATTAAGGTTTTGAAAAATTCTGATCCAGTTATTGCTTTATCTGCTTTTAATGATGTTGGATTGGATTTGGATAAGTGTTTTTTATGGGTTGATAATAATATGCCTAAGGAATATTCTTTGCCTGATGATTTGGTTAGAGCCTATGAGTGTATTAGTCGTGCTGATGTTTTTAGGGGCAGGATTCGTAGATGGCAGCATTGGCGTTTTTTGGTTTATGTTAATATGTTGTTAACTGCAGGTGTTGCTTGTGCCAAGGATAAAAAGTATAAATCAAGCATAAATTATGAGCAAACTAGAAGGTTTCTTAAGGTTTGGCAGGCAAATATGAAGTATGCAAAGAGAAAGGCTATTGCTCAGAAGATTGCAGAAAAAACGCATTGCTCTACTAAGAGAGCATTACACTCCACTCTGCCTTATATTAAAGCGATTTTTCAAAATAATAAGAAAGTTGCTTCTCAGCTTGCAGATGAGTTTGATTTTGATGGTGATGAATGTACTTGGCTCAGCAGTTAATTATTTATATTAGTATATTATTCATTAATTAAAAAGGTGATATTATGTCAAGAAGATCTAAATTAGGCGCAGATTTTGGTTATAATAAATCAGGCAGTCTTATTAAGTGGATTGTTATTATAATTATAATCCTTGCTATTGTTTGGTATCTTAATAATCAGGGTTATATTAGTATCCCTTGGTTTTAAATCAAAACTTATTTAAACCATTCTTTTTTTCTTTTTTCTTATGTCTAAATATGATGATATTGTGAATCTTGCTTTGAGAAGAAGTATTTTTTTCCCTGCTAGTGAGATTTATTCTAATTCTCCTAAGGGAATGTTTGATTATGGTCCTTATGGGGCTTCTATTAAGAGGAAGATAATTGACTTGTGGAGAAAGGAGTTAGTTCAAAAAGAGAATTTCTTGGAAATTGACGGAGCTCAGATTATGCCTGTTGATGTTTTTAAGGCTTCTGGTCATTTGAAAAGTTTTAATGATCCGATTACAAGTTGTTTAAAATGTAATGCTGTTTATAGGGCTGATAAGATTATTTCAGAGGTTATTGGTAAAGAATTGCCAGAGGCAATGCCTGTTGAAGAATATGATAAGTTAATTGAGGAGAATAATGTTAAGTGCAGTAAGTGTAAGGGTCGTCTTGAAAAAGTTTCTAAGTATAGTTTGATGGTTAAGGCTTTGGTTGGTTATCAGTCCAAATCAGAGTGTTATTTAAGGCCTGAGACTTGCCAGTCTATTTTTTTGGATTTTGCAAGGCTTAATAAAACAATGAGGATTAAGCTTCCAGTTGGTGTTTCTCAGGTTGGAAGGTCTTTTAGAAATGAGATTTCTCCCAGGCAGACTTTGTTAAGGTCTGTTGAGTTTTCTCAGATGGAGTCTGAGGTTTTTTTTGATCCTGAGCAAATAAATAAAATAGAGAATTTTGATGAGATTAAGGATTATGAGATTAGTATTCAAAGACATGATAAGCATGGAATTGAGCTTGTTAGTGCTGAAGAACTGGTTAATAAAAAGATTGTTTCAGGTAAATTGGTTGCTTATTATTTAGCAAGAGTTCAGCAGTTGTATGAAAAATATGGTATTCCTGTTAAGTCAATGCGTTTTAGAGAAGTTCCTAAGGATGACCGTGCTTTTTATTCAAGGGAAACTTGGGATTTTGAGGTTAAGACAAGTGTTGGCTGGCTTGAATTGATTGCAAATAATTATAGGACTGATTATGATTTAAAAGGTCATATGGAGCAGAGCAGTCAGGATATGAATTTTGTTTATCCTGATGGTAAAAAAGTGATTCCTAATGTTTATGAGATTTCTATTGGTGTTGACAGAACTTTTTATGCAATACTAGAGCATTGCTATAAAGAAGAAGAAAAAAAGGGTGAAAAAAGGATTTTATTGTCTTTGCCTTCTGGTTTAGCTCCTTTTAGTGCTGCTGTTTTTCCTTTGCTTTCAAATAAAGCTGAATTAGTTGAAAAAGCAAAAAAAGTATATGGTTTGCTTAATAGTTGTTATGAAGTTTTTTTTGATTCTACAGGCAGTATAGGTAAAAGATATGCTAGAATGGATGAGATTGGATGTCCTTTTTGCATAACTATTGATTTTGATTCATTAGAAAATGATGATATCACAATTAGGGAAAGAGACAGCACTGAGCAAAAAAGAATAAAAATTAAGGATTTACAAAATACCTTATTTATGCTTATTACTGGTATGAAGAGATTAAGGGATTTTTAGACCGAAATCCTTTTAAATTGACTTTTTTTCTAATATGCTATATGGGACGTTAGCTCAGCCTGGGAGAGCACACGGCTGAAGAAGTCATCACCTGAAACAAGGTTTCAGATACCGTGGTGTCGAGGGTTCAAATCCCTCACGTCCCATATTTTTTTTATTATCCAATAACTCCTGTTATTGTTACTATTTGAGAAGCTATAAAATTAAAAATTATCATAACTATAAGAGCAAGAATTACATATAGAATTGTGCTGCGTATAAGATTTTGTCCTAAATTATATTTTTCTTCTAAATTATCTTCTCCGTTTTCAATTCCATTGGCCAATATAGTTAAAATATAAACTATTTCAAATACATATATTCCTACAACTATTTGAAAATAATATGTTGGTATTCCATCCCCAAATAATGATGCGATTTGTGATATTCTTTCTCCTACTCCTGATGTTCCTAGTTGTTGTATGTTGTCTGCAAGTTTTGATAGTATGTATGTTATCATTGATGTTATTCCTATTACTATTCCTGCTATTGCAGGTGCCATGAAGTTTATTTGTGATTTTATGTCTGAGAGTATTTCTGCTAACAAGTCTTTTAGTCTTTCATTTACCCGATGTATTTCTTTGATATATCTTGCTACATTTAGTAGTGCTTGTGCTGCTACTCTTGGTCCTTTGCGTACGCTTTCAATTAAGACTTTCATTGAGCTTCGTATTACTTCAGATGGAAAATATACTATTGCTCCTGATTTTGGGTTGAATATTGCTTGTTTTACTCCCATTCCTAATTTGGTTATGTTTGTTGCAACTAATTGAAAAAATCTTCCGCTTACACTATCTTTCATTAGTGATGCAACTTTTGAAAATGCCATTTCTGCTGGCATTCCATCTCCTAGTCTGTTTCCTAGTTGGAATAGTGATGATGAGAATTCTTGTTCTAGTTTTCGTGTTTTTTGTCTTAGTTTTATTACTTGTGTTGTTCTTATTTTATAGTATAGTCCTATGCTTAATGCAAGTGCCAGAGGTATAAATAAGCTTAGTATTGCTGCCCCTATTCCGTATGGGCCTACTATTGTTCCTGGAAAGTTCATGCTTTGGCGGTATCCTAATAGCTTGAATCCTGATAAGAATTCAAGTTCATATGCAGGGTTTATCCAGTATATTATTAGAGGTATTAGTCCTATTATTGTTAAGATTATTCCTATAAACGCAGTTATTATTATGGGGTTTACTTCTATTTCTTTGTCGCCTATTTTTAAGATTAAATTTTTGTATTTTTTTAGTTCTGGATTTAGTGTTGTTATGTCTGTATCACCATACCCTGTTGGTCTTTTGGTTAGTATTTTTCTTGTAAAGAAATAAACAGTTATTGGTAGCAGAAAATTATAGATGGTAGCTATGTGCCACCATCTTATATTTTCCATAAAACTCACAACCAGGGGTAAAATCACCAGTCCAAGTATAGGCAGTACAATGCCCATCATGTGGAGCATTGTTATTGGTGATTTAAGATTTTGAGCATAGTGGAGCATTTTTTCATAGGTTTGTTCTAGTATTACGTCCAGTGATTTTTCTAGTGTTGTTTGTCTTTTGTCTTCTGAAGATTCATAGAGTGAGGATTCTATTAGATGAAATGCTTCTACAAATTCACTGTTCCATTTTCTCCATGTTTCTAAATATTGGTCTAGTGATTCTTTTACTGATTCATGAACTCCTGTTTCCACATTCCATATTATTTTTTTAAGGTCAAGAGAAAGAGGAGGTGTTAAGTGTTCTGATGCAAATTCTATTGCTTTTTCTAGATTTGATGTGTGTCTCATGTATGTTACTACATAAAATATACAAAGAACCATTTGATTGCTGGCTTTCATTCTCCAGCTGTTGGCAAGATATTCTGGTATTTTTTGCATTATAAATATTAGTGAAATTCCTATTATGAAAAAAAGCAGAAGAAAGAAGATTGAATTTATTATAAATAGACTGAAAAAACTTCCTATCAGTATTAAAAGTAAAGGCAGTATTATTGAAAGTGATACTACTCCTGTTGGTTTTATGTCAAGATGGCAGATGTTTATGTATTCTTTTATTTGTCTTGATTTTTTTGGTTTTACTTGTATGTGAAGTATTTTTTCGCAGAAATTACAGGCTTTTTCATAAATGTTCATCTTGCCTGGCATTGCTTCTTTTTTAAATTCTCTGTATTCGCGCGTTATTATTTCTTGTGCAGGTAATGTTTTAAGTTCTAGCTTTTCTTTTAGTTTTTGTTTGTATTTCTTTACTAGTTCTTTTATTCTGTCTTCTTGCATTTTTATTCTTGCAAATATTTTTTGGCGTTTCTTTTCAGCCATTCTTGCATTTGAAATATTATTTGTTTGTTGTCTAGTTTTCCTGTTTTTTCTTTTATCTTGTCGCATATTTCGTGGAATTCATCGTTCATTTTTACTACAAATTCTGCTTCAAGAAGTTCTGGTTTGTTTATTTTGTCTGAGTATTCTATTAGTTTTTCTTTGATTTTTGCTCTTGTTTCTATATTTTCCCATACTGCATCCCAGTTTCCTGCCCATTCTTTTACATTTCCTGCTATTGCTTTGAGTACTTCTGAGTCTCCATTGAGTAAATCTGATGTTGGGACTAATTCGTCTTTTGTTGCATCGTATTTTAATAAGTCTACAAATCCGTTTTCTTTAAGAGGGTCATCTTCCCATTGTTTTCTTACTTCTGTTATTTGGACTATTCTTTTCCATTTGTGTATTCCGTCAGGACTTCTTATGGGGTTTGCTATTATGATTATGTCAGTTGCTTTGAATGATGTTTTTGGGACTTCTAGGTCGTTTACTACTCTGTCATATACTCCGTATGGTGAGTCTCCGTGGATTGTTCCTGCTACTACATTTGCTAGTGCTCCTACTCTCATTGCTTCATATAGTGCTTTTGCTTCTGTGCTTCTTACTTCGCCTACTATTAGTGAGGAGTCTCCTAGTCTTAGTGTTGTTCTGATTCCTTCGTCTGCTGTTACTTCTGTTGTTCCTCTTGTTAGTGCTGATGCAACTTTCATTGATTGTATATTATATTGAAGATTACGTAGCGAGCTTACTGGAAGTTCTAGTGTATCTTCTACTGTTACTATTCTTCCTTTTCGCATTATTTCTACCATTAGGCTTCCTAGAAAGCTTGTTTTTCCTGAGCTTCTTGTTCCTGCTATTAGCATTGTTCTTGAGCCGTCTACTAGAAAGCTTATTAGTCCTGCTGCAAGTGGTGTTATCATTTTGTTTTTTATAAAAAGTGGCAGAGTCCAGGGCTTTGCTCTGTGCCTTCTTAAAGCATATGCCAGTCCTGTTGGATTTAGCGGAGCTGTAATTGCTGCAACTCTTGCTCTGGCTTGTGGTAATCTCAATTCTGTGTCTAGAATTGGATTTGCTTCGTCTAGAGGTCTTCCAGAGATCATTCTGAGCTTTGATGCCCAGGACTCTGCTTCTGTGGGGGTTGGGATTATGTTTGTGATGCAGTCTCCGTGTTCTGCATGAACTACAAAAATTGTTATTCTTCCCATTGGGCTGTTTACAGTTATGTCTTGTATTTTTTCGTCTTCAAGAAGAATTTCTATCAGTCCAAATCCTACTGTATATCTTACAAGTATTTTGGCCATTTCTTCGCGTTCTTTTTGTCTTAGTTTCAGGTTTCTGTATCCTGCAAGTTCATCCAGAAGATCTTCTCCTATGTTTCTAAATACTTGTCTCATTCTTTCTGGGTCTGTGAATTCGCTTCTTTTTGGTTTGTGTTCTGCAAGTATTTTTCGTGCTGCATCTAGTAGTTCGTATTTTTCTTCTGTTAGTTTGAATTCTGGCGGAACTATGTGATATATTGTTTGTATGCTGTCTGGAGCGTCAAATATTGTTACTTCTGTTTCTCCTACTGTGTAGCTGTCTATTTCTTCGGCATCTGCAGGATAAGTTGATAGAAGTTTAGTGTACATAAAATCTGGTTTTGTTGTGGGAATGAATATTTTTCTGTATAATTCTCTGTTTCCTTTTGTGTGTTCTGTTAAATGGTCTTTTGTTGTTTGTATTAGTTTTGTTTGTTCCAGTTGACTTGTTATTTGTTGTGCTATTTTTATGTATTCTGTAAGGCATTTTTTTGCTGTTATATTTTGTGTTTTTTTTATTTTATATGTTTCTTTGTAGATTATTCTTTTTAATTCTTCATATGCGCTTAAAGGATCTGTTTTGATTTCATTGAATATTATATTTTTTAGTTGTATGTATTTTATTCCTATTTGTTTTTGGCATTCTGGACTTAAAAGTCCTGTTGGTTTTTGTTTGGTTATTATTTTGTATATTTTTGCAATTTCTAGTAGCATTTCTGTTTGTTCATTGTCATATTCATAGTCTCTTTTTTGTGTTAGTATTATTTTGGTTATTGTTCCTGCTTCTGCAATTGTTTCTATTACCAGGGCCATTGCTTTTGGTTCTTCTTCTATTGATGGGAAATAAGAAAGATTTTCACAGTTTATTTTTAGTATTATATCTTCTCCTTCCCTTGTTATTTCATATTTTGGCATTAGTTTTCTTCCTCTTTTAGTTTTTCAAGAGCTATTTCAATTAAATGGGATTTGTTGCGGTATTTTCTCCCTTTAGAAGTCTTTTTTTTAATCCACTTGATTAGTTCTATGTCTACTGTTGCAGATATTGTTTTTTTCATTCTTTTTTTAGTAAAAAAACCAATACCTTTATATATTTTTTCATATTTTATCATAAAAAATATATTTTACAATATTTTTTTAAACACCACTTTGTTATAGTTACACAAATTTATTATTAGAATGATATTTAAATAAGAAAAATGGATGAAAATAACCCAGTGCAGAAAAAAGGTTTGTTTCAAAGAAATAAAAAAAAGTCTTTTCCAGAGCCGGCTCCTGAAAAAATGTCTGTTAGTGTTAAGGATTTGGCAGGCAGGATAAGGGTTTACGAGGGAAGATATAGCGAATTAAGGAAAAATCTTGTTGTTATAGAGCAGAATATGCTTTCTCATTATAAGAAAACTAACAGAGAAATAAAGGATATTTATTCTGAATTAAGTGAGCTGAGAAGGCAGATTACTGAGATTCAGGATAATATTACTAAAATAATTAAGGAATTAAAACTATTGGCTACTAAGTCTGAGGTTAAAGTTTTGGCAAGGGTTATTGATTATCTTGATCCTGTTAAGTTTGTTCGTATTGATCAAATAGAGAGTATTATTAATGATGTTATTGATGAAAGAGAAAATAAAAATAGCAATGAAGAAGATAAAGAAGAATCCATTCCTAAATAAAGAATATTAAATGTTTTTTTAGCTTTGGAAATTTCCAAAAAGTTTATAAAATTATATTGTAATTTTGTTATAAAAGAGGTTTTTTATGGGATTTACAGACTTGTTTAAAAAGAAAAAAGAGGAAAAGAGTGTGCCTCCGCCTCCTGCTTCTACTGCTTTGCCTATTGAACAGGTTGGTAATTTAAAAAAACAAGGATATCCTAATGACCAGATTATTGATTATTTAAAGACACAGGGTTTTTCTTCTGCTCAAATTTATGATGCTATTTCACAAGTAGAAGCAAGAACTCCTGCTGAGCCGTTTGTGCCTCCTGAAATTAAAAAACCTGCTGTTTCCCCTTCTCCTGCTGTGCCTGAGTCTGATAATATTGAGGAGATGATTGAGTCTATTGTTGATGAGAAATGGAGAACTATTAGCAAAGACTTAGCTAAGTTTAGAGATTGGCAGGAAAATACTGATTCAAGATTAGACAAGCTTGAGCAGGGTTTAAGAGATACAAGGTCTGATGTTGAGAGTTTGCATAAGGCAATTATTTCTAAAATTAGTGATTATGACAAAAGTTTGATAGATGTTGGAACTGAGATTAAGGCTATGGAAAAGGTTTTTTCAAAGGTTTTGCCTGACTTGACTGAGTCTGTTTCTAAGCTTTCTCAGATGTCTAAAAAGCCAAAACCTATTGTTAAGAAAAAAGTTAAAAAATAATTTTTTATCCTATTGCTTCTGG
>JAHWHW010000004.1 GCA_019322995.1 Candidatus Woesearchaeota archaeon
ACTTTGTTGCTTTCAGAATCTCTGGATGATGATGTAATCGACGAATTTGATGAAATTGCTGGAAAGTTTTCAACAGAGGTAAAAATAATTTCTACTGAAACAAGAGAGGGTGTTCAGTTAAGGGATATTGGAAAGATTGCTGCAATTTTAAGATATCCTATTAATACATAAAATGAGATTAGTTGAAAAATCATTCCAGGATTTGTTTCCTGATAAAAAGTTTCAATATACTGGTGTTGTTAATTATTCTGGAAGATTTAAGGGTTTTAATGCTAATGCAAAATTAAACAGGTCTACTAAAACATTTACTTTTAATTTGAGTAAGAAATGGAGAGGTGTTGACGAGTCAATTAAAATAGGTCTTATTCAAGGTTTAATTCTTAGATTATTAAGGAAAAAAGGCAGAACAATTAGCATGGATTTGTATGAGAATTTTATTAAAAATGTGCATATTGCTGTTCCAAAGACCAAATCGCATCCAATTTTAGAGGAATCCTTTAACAGGATTAACAAATTGTATTTTGCAGGCATGATTGAAAAGCCGAATTTGATTTTAGGAAAAGGATCAAGAACTCTGGGCAATTATGATTATGGAGCTGATACAATATCTATTTCAAGGATTCTTTTGCCTTATATTGATTTGCTGGATTATGTTATGTATCATGAGGTTTTGCATAAAAAAAATAAGTTTAAGTCTAAAAACGGCAGAAGTTTTCATCATACAAGCAGATTCAGAAAGCAGGAAAAAGCATATCCTAATGCAAAGGAATTAGAGTTAAAATTAGGAAGGATTTCATCTAAAAAGAAAAAATTATTTGGTTTGTTTTGATTCTATTTTTGCAAATTCGTCTAAAATACCAACTTTATGCTGTTTTTGGTATGAATGTAGTCCTTTTATTTTGGAAAGATATAATGTCAAGTCTGCTTTTTTTCTTTTTGAAAGTTGGTCATTGCTTAGAATTTCTTTGCAGTAGGTTCTTGCCATTAATGCCAGACTTCCTCGGTAGTATTTTTTTGCATCTTCAAGTATTTCTATTTCATTATCATTGATTATTTCTTTTAGTTCTGTTATTGTTTTTCCATTATATCTTGTTGATTTTGCAGCAAGAATCTCTGGCTGTATTTTTGTTGCTAAATCTTCATGTATTTGTGATGCAACCATGCTTCCAAGGCACTTTGCAATAATTCTCCTGTCATCAAATTTTATTGTTGCCATTTTTTACTGTATTATTCCTCTGGTTCAAAGTTTAATTTATAGTCAAATTCTTTTTCTTCTGATACGTATTTTCCTCCATATTTCATTTCCCATCTTTGAAGTTTATCTATTCTTTCAATGTCTTCTTCAATTCTGTTTACGAATATAAAGATATATGGTCTTCCTTTCATTCTGTCTCTTAGGTCTTCTAGCATTTTATCCCAGCTTGATTCATATAATTCCTGTTTTAGAAATACAAGCATACTATATTCTTTTAATTCTTTTTCAGGTATTTCTGCCAATGCTTCTAGTCTTATTTCGTCTGTTTCTTTTACCATTGTCTTCATCTCACTCGTTTTTTTTAGGAGTTCATTCCTTATAAAGATTAGCTATTTGACTTAATACTATTATTGTTTTCTAGAATGTTCTCTTTTTCACCAAAAACTATTTAAATGACTCTGGGTTTTTTAACTTTGATGACTACTAAGATTGTCAATGTTAATCAGATAAAATCAGGCAGCTATCTTTTGGTTGATGGTGTTGCTTGCCGTGTTACAGATGCCCAGTCTTCTAAGTCTGGAAAGCACGGTCATGCTAAGATAAGGATTGTTGCTATTGGTTTGGTTGATAATAAGAAGAGGGAGCTTGTGCTTCCTTCTGGCCATAGTGTTGAAGTTCCTATTATTGAGAAGAAAACAGCGCAAGTTTTATCAATATCTGGAAATTCTGCTAATGTTATGGATAATGAGTCTTATGAGACTTTTGACATTGAGATTCCTGAGGAGTTAAAATCTCAGGTTATTGAGGGCGCAAATGTCCTTTATTGGGATATTATGGGCAGAAAGGTTTTAAAACAGGTTAAAGGTGCTGATTAAAAAATAGGATTTAGGGAAAATGGTTAAGTTTAAAGAAGCAGAGGACAGGAAGTTTAAGAATAAGTTTGTTTGCAGGAGATGCAAGTCTGTTATTAGAGCGCCTAATCTTAAGATTCTTGCTGGTGATATTAAGTGCCGTAAGTGCAATAATAGAGCTTTTAAGCCTAAGAGAAAGAAATAGTTTTTGAAATTTTTTAAAAATTTGTGTAAAAAAAGATGGTGAGCGTACAATCGATTTTGGCTATTGTATTTTTTATTGTTATGTTTAGTTTTCTTATTTACAAGCGTAAAAAACTTTCTTATCAAAAGGTTTTGTTTCCTTTGATTTATGTTATTATGTATAGAACTAAGCTTGGTTTAAAATTAATGAATAAGCTTGCTCATAAGATTCCTTTTTTAGGCTATATTATCGGTTCTGGTGTGGTTATTGGTTTTTTAGGTATGATTTTTATTTGTTTTGAGATTATTCGAAATTCAGTTAAACTGTTATTTTCTCCTGGTGCTGCTGTGAGTGTTCAGCCGGTTTTGCCTTTTGAAGCTAAAGGTGTTTTTTTTGTTCCTTTTGTTTACTGGATTTTGGCTATATTCATAATTGCTACTATTCATGAGTTTTCTCATGGTGTTGCAGCTAGATATTTTGGTATGAAGCTTAAGTCTTCTGGTTTTGCGTTTTTGTGTTTGTTTGTTCCTATTGTTCCTGCTGCTTTTGTTGAGCCTGATGAAAAAAATCTTGCAAAGTCTAAGTTAAGACAGAGATTAGGTGTTTTTGCTGCAGGTCCTTTTTCAAATATTTTAACTGCAGGTGTTGTTTTGATTCTTGTTTTGCTTGTTTTTAATCCTGTAAGTAAGTTAGTTTTTGAGTCTTCTGGTGTTGAAATTGTTTCTGTTACTGAAGATGGTCCCAGCGCTTTGTCTGGTCTTTCTCCTGATGATATTCTTATGGATATTAATGGTGTTTATGTTGGTGATGTTAATAGTTTTGTCAAGGAATTAAGAACTTATTCTCCTGGAGATACTATTAATATTAAAACTAATAATGGTATAAGAACTATTACTTTAGGTAAAAGTCCTTCTGATGAGTCTCTTCCTTGGATGGGTATTTCTTCCAGGCCTTATACAGTTGTAAGAGAGAGTGTAAAAGCAAATATTGGTGAGTTTATTCCAATTGCTTTAGAATGGATTTTTGGTTTTTTCTATTGGTTGTTCTTGTTAAGTTTGGGTATTGGTTTGTTTAATTTATTGCCAATGGGTCCTTTGGACGGCGGTTTGATGGTTAGAAGTTTTTTTAAGGATTATTTTAAGCAAAGAGGAGTGTTTGTTTTTCGTCTTATCAGCTGGTTCTTTTTTATTTTGATTCTTGTCAATATTGGTGTTGGTTTTGTTAGATAGTTTTTTATATGCCTGTTTTTTCTAGTGTTTAATGAAAATAATCTTAATAAAGCCGAGTAAATCAGGCAACTTAGGCGCAATTGCTAGAGCAATGGCTAATTTTAATTTCAAAGACTTAATATTAGTCAATCCTAAATGCAAAAAAACCAGTATAGCAGCGAAAAAGCGGGCAAAGCACGCACAACAAATCTTAAAAAATGCAAAAATAAGAAAATCTCTGCCAAAACTTCATACTTTAATCGCAACAACTTCACAGTTAGGAACTGATTATAATATTAAAAGAAGCCCGATTAATTTAGAGCAGTTAAAACAAAAGATTTCCAAGTTAAATAAGAAATCTTTATCAAAAATAGGTTTGGTTTTTGGTCCTGAAGGAGAAGGATTATCTAATGAAGAAATAAATAAGTGTGATTTCGTTCTAACAATTCCAGCAAATAAATCTTATCCAGTTTTAAACTTGAGCCATGCAGTTGCAGTTACCTTATACGAGCTTTCAAAAATAATGATAAATAAAAAAGTAGATGAGCATATAACTTTGGCTTCAGAATCAGATAAAAATCAGTTGTTAAAGATTGTAAAAAATAAATTAAACAGAATTAAGTTCTCAACAGTTTCAAAAAAACAGACTCAATTAACTGTTTGGAAAAAAATAATTGGAAAGGCTTTTTTAACAAAAAGAGAAGCTTTTGCTTTGATGGGATTTTTTAAGAAAATAAAATGATTATTTTGTTTCTTCTAATATTATTAGCTGATTTTTGATTTTTTCCCATTCGTTTTCAAAGACATTTAGCATTTCTTCTTCACTCATGGTTTTTTTTTCTTCAAGTGAGGGGTTTTCTTGGTAGGTTATCATTCCTGTTGGCTGTGTTAATAAGACATAGCAAACTGATATCAGTCCTATTAATAAGCAAATTGCAAATATCCGCGCAATTGTTTTTTCTTTAATCATTTCTTCCTTTTGCCAGATGATTTTTTATGTTTTTTTTGCTTGGAAAAATATTCTTTTATTTGTGCATCTCCTTTTGGTTTTGCATTTTTTCCAAGAACATAGTATTTTTTTTCTACTGTGCTTCCCCAGCTGTATTCTCCTTTTTCTAGTTTGATTTCTTCAATCTTGAATTCATTTAGTGCAACTCCTTTTCTGAGGTTGTAATAAACCACTTCGCGAGTGCATTGTGGATATATTTCATTGTATATTTTGTGAATCTGATAGCCGTATGCTTTTCCAATTACTGCAAGTATTTCTATTATGTTCTGGCGAATTCGCGATTTTACAGGCCTTCCGCGTCTCATATCACTAATAAAATCGAAAAGCATATAAATATTTTTCTATATTGTAGTTAATTATGACCCAAATGCTTATACTATCTCAGGCAAACACAGGTCTGGCTAGAGCAGAAGTAGAAGCTCTAACAAACAAGCCAATTAAACTGCACAATTACATATTGCTGACAGATTCAAACAAAAATCTTGAGCCAAGACTTGCTTTTACAAGATTCTTCTATAAATTTATGTTCCATTGCAAGGAAAAAGATTTAATTAAAAAAATCAAAAATTTCAATTGGAATAAGCATTATAAATATTCTTTTTGCATTAGAAAATTTGGAAAAACAGATTTAAAAGAGGCTGAATTGGCTGACTTGATTTGGGAAAAACTGGAAAATCCAAATGTAAAATTATCAAATCCAAAGACAAGGTTTGATTTTTATTTTACAAAAAAAGGAGTTTTCTGCGGTTTGTTCAGGTCAAAGGCAAGAAAAGATTTTAAAAATAGGCTTACAAAACTTAGACCAGGTCTTCATCCCACAACAATAAAGCCAAGATTGGCTGCAGCAATAATTAATTTAACAGGAATACAAAAAGGAGTTGTTTATGATCCAATGTGCGGAACAGGAGGGATTTTAATTGAAGCTGCTGTGATGAATTTAAATCCAGTTGGTTCTGATATTGATGAAAGAATGTTGAATTTAGCAGAAAAGAATTTGAATTATTATAAATTAAAAGCAAGAATTTTCAAAAAGGATGCTTTAAAAATAAAAAAATCTTATAATTATATTGTAACTGACCTTCCATATTCAAAAAATACAAGAACTCAGGATTTGAAAAAACTTTACAAAGAATTTTTGAAAAATTTAAAAAAAATTTTAATAAAAAGAGCAGTTATTGTTTTTCCAAATTTTATCAAACACAAAGCATTGATAAAAAACGCAAATCTAAAATTAATAGCAGAATATGAGTATTATTTGCATAAGTCTTTGTCAAGAACTGTTTGTATAATTGAGCTGTAAATTTGTTAACAAGTTTAAGCCGTATTTTTTCCGATTTCTAACACGAAAAATATATAAATATTAAAATTCATTAGTAATAATTATGAATAAAGATAAAATTTATGATATAATATTTTGGATGTCTATGTTAATTATGATAGTTTGGATTATTTTGAAAATTGCCGGGATTATTAATTCCCCTGTTTGGATTGAAATGATTCCATATATGAGTATTGTTTTTGCAGCAGGTGCTTTTTATCAGTCTATTAATAATGCAAAATTAGATATGGCAGATCTTAAGATAAGAATGGGGGCTGTTGAATTAAAATTTCATGATTTAGAAAAAGAGATGGTTTCAGTTAAAACAACTTTTAAACATTTTAATTCTGATTTAAATAATTTGAAAATAAGTTAAATAATTATTTTTTAATTTTCTTTTCCATTTCTGCAATTTCTAGTGTTGTCTTGATTACTGCATCAGGAGATAAAGAAATACTATCAATTCCGCATTTGACCAGAAATCTGGCAAAATCTGCATAAGTAGAGGGAGCATCGCCGCATAAACCTATTTTTCTTTTATTTGCTTTGGCTCGTTTAATTGCATGTTCAACAAGGATTTTAACAGCAGAGTTTCTTTCATCATAAATAGAAGAAACAAGCTCAGAATCCCTATCCAGCCCAAGTGTTAATTGTGTTAAGTCATTAGTGCCAATAGAAAATCCGTCAAATATTTTTGAAAATTCATCTGCTAAGATAGAATTAGAAGGAATTTCGCACATCACATAAACCTGTAAACCATTCCTTCCCTGAATCAATCCATTTTTCTTCATTTCAAGAATTACTTTTTTTCCTTCTTCAACTGTTCTGCAGAATGGCACCATTACTTTGACATTCATAAGTCCAAATTCTTCGCGAACTTTTTTAATTGCTTTGCATTCAAGTGCAAATGCTTGTTTGTATTCAGAACTATAATATCTGGAAGCTCCTCTCCATCCTATCATGGGATTTTTTTCACAAGGTTCAAATTCTTTTCCTCCTATTAGGTTGGCATATTCGTTTGACTTGAAATCACTTAAACGAACTATCACATCGTTTGGATAAAACGCAGACCCTATTGTTCCTATTCCGCACGCTAGTTGGTCAATAAAAAATTGTTTTTTGTCTTTATATGCTTCTGTGAGTTTATTTATTTTTTTGCGGATTAAAGCATTCATTTTCTTGTATTCTATTAATGCGCGCGGGTGTATTTTTATGTAAGAGCTGATAATAAATTCCTCGCGTGCAAGACCTACTCCTTGGTTTGGGATAAAGCTTTTTTCAAATGCTTCGTCTGGATTGCCTATGTTCATCATTATTTTGGTTTTTGTTTTGGGAATTTCTTTTATTTTTATTTTGTGAATTCCAAATAACAGCATTCCTGAATAAACATGTCCTTCTTCTCCTTCTGCACAGCTGACTGTAACAGTTTGTTTATTTTTTATTTTTTCTGTGGCATTTGAACTGCCTACTATGCATGGAATTCCTAGTTCGCGGGATACAATTGCAGCATGGCATGTTCTGCCGCCTTTGTTTGTAACTATTGCTGATGCCATTTTCATTATTGGCACCCAGTCTGGGTCTGTCATGTCTGTTACAAGAACTTGTCCATTTCTGAATTCGTGTATGTCTGAAACTTTTCTAATTACATTTGCTTTTCCTTGTCCGATTTTGCTTCCAACACTTGTTCCTGAGACTATTATTTTTCCTTTCTTTTTTAGATAATAATCTTCAATAATGTTTATATTTTTTTGGCTTTGTACTGTTTCTGGTCTTGCCTGCACTATATATATTTGTCCTGTTTTTCCATCTTTTGCCCATTCTATGTCCATTGGTTTTTTGTAGTGTTCTTCTATTTTCATTCCCCATTTGGCTAATTGTAATATTTCTTTATCTTTTAGGCAGAATCGTTTCCTGTCTTTGTCTGGTGTTGGTATATTTCTTACAGGTTTTTTTCCAGTAGAATAAATCATGTGAAGACTTTTACTTCCGAGTTTTTTTGTAATTATTGGTTTAAATCCTTTTTTTAGTGTAGGTTTGAATACGTGAAATTCGTCTGGTGTTACTTTTCCCTGAACTATGTTTTCTCCCAGTCCTAATGCTGCGTTGATAAATATTGTATCTTTAAATCCGGTTTCAGTGTCTAGTGTGAACATTACTCCTGCAGATGCCAAGTCGCTTCTTATCATTTTTTGCACAGCCACTGATAAGTATACTTTTGTGTGATTAAATCCTTTTTCTTCTCTATATACTATTGCTCTGTCAGTAAATAAAGAAGCAAAGCAGTTTTTACATGAATTTAATAGTTTTTCAGCTCCGTGAATGTTTAAGTAGGTTTCTTGTTGTCCGGCAAATGAAGCAGTTGGAAGGTCTTCTGCAGTCGCTGAACTTCGAACAGCAACATCTACATTTTTGTCTTTGTATTTTTTACATAATTTAGAATATGCATTTACAATCTCTGCTTTCAAATCTTCGGGGTATTTGCTTTTTCTTATTAGCTCTCTTATTTTTTTTCCGTGTTCTGCTAGTTTGCGTACATTTCGTATGTCGATTTTTCTAAGCTCGCGTTTTATTTCTCCTAAAATTCCTGCGCGTTCTATAAAATATCTATATGCTTGAGCTGTTATTGCAAAACCATCTGGTACTTTAATTTTATCTTTCTTCAGTTTAGAAAACATCTCTCCCAGAGAAGCATTTTTTCCTCCAACTAGGGAAACATCAGATGCTGATATCTCATCAAACCATAATATAAATTTTTTATTCATTCTATCTCTTTTTTTTGGAAAAAAGAGACTAAGCAAATTTTACTTGTTTAAGCCTCTTTTTAACTAAAATTCGTTTTTATATTATATAAACATTACCCAAAAATTATTATATTAGTAACACAAAATTAGTTTAATGAACAAAAAAAAGCTGATAGATCAGTGGACCAAGCTTAAGATTATAACTAATAAGCGTGTTTTATCTGCTTTTAAAAAGATTAAAAGAGAGGATTTTGTTGTTAAGGAATTTATTAAGGATGCTTATGAAGATGTTCCTTTGCCTATTTTACAGCATCAGACTATTTCCCAGCCCACTACTGTTGTTATTATGCTTCAGGCATTGGATGTCAGGTTGGGAATGAAGGTTTTGGAGATTGGTGCTGGTTCTGGTTATAATGCAGCATTACTCTCAATTTTAGTTGGAAAAAACGGAAAAGTGTATACAACTGAAATTGTTCCTGAGCTTGCTGAGTTTGCAAAGGATAATTTGAAAAAATTCAAAAATGTTGAAGTTCATGAATCTGATGGCTCTTATGGATTGCCTAAGTTGGGTAAATTTGACAGGATTATATGCACTGCTGCTGCAAAAACAATTCCTAAGCCTTTGATTAATCAGTTAAAAGAAGGGGGAATTATTGTTATTCCTGTTGGTCCTAAGTATGGCCAGAAAATGATTAAGGGTATAAAATACAA
>JAHWHW010000005.1 GCA_019322995.1 Candidatus Woesearchaeota archaeon
AAAATATTCTGAAATCGATTGTTTGATTACAATTCCATCTGGAAAACCAGAACATTTCTTTAAACAAGCAAAAGAAATCTTGTCTAAAAAAGGAAAAATAGTCTTGATAATGAAGAAGAATTCAGAAGAATTTAAGAAAGAAAGCAAGGATTTCAAGTTAGTTGAAGAAAGAACAGTAATGCAAGGGAAAGAAGAGTGGAAAGCGCTGGTTTTTGAGAATTAAAGATTTGAACGAAATCTATTAATTCTATTTTGCTCCTCCAAATATGCCTGGCAAATAGCAATATGAAGTTTATCTATTTCAATGCCCTTTTTTTCTAAACAAAACATGAAATTGTCATTAAATACCTGAATAGTTTTTTCAAGCATTCCACCAGGTTTTTTTGCTAATTCCCTTAAAACATGTCTTTGTAAAACACAAGAAATTTCATCTTTTTCACTTAATTTAACAGTAATATAATGATCTTCACCAGAATTAGCCAAATAATCAATCTTAAATTGACTGTCTTCATAAAGCGGTTTTTCTTCTTCCATGAGTTTGAGTATGTTTTGTTTTATTTAAGCATTATTGTGATAGAAAATATTCATTAATCCAACCAATACCTTTATAAATCGTTAAATACTTAATATTCCTGGATTGGGAAGGTACTTGGCCTACGGTTCATAATGAATTGAGGAAAGTCTGCCCACCAAGTTAAAGCCACTTCCTTAAGGAAGATCCAGTAATGGATGGCAACATCACAGAAACGGCACGGCTCTTATTCGCTATGATGTCTTGAAGCCCTGGTGACAGGAGTGAGACCAGACTGAGTTTGTCTAAGAGAAACGTTGAAACGGATAGGACTGGCAGGTGCAAGCACAAAATGTGCGCTTAGTAAAATGCCAAGACAGCCTGTTCCTTGCGAATAAACTCGCAAACACTGCTTACAAAAAATCAGTGCAGAAGGCTGACAAAAGGCAGCTTATTCCTACCCAATCCAACTCAATTTTTCACTAACTTTTTTATAATATAAGACATTATCATCCAAAATGGCAAAAGATAAAGTAAACATGCCTGCAAGCACAGCAGGACTAACAAGATATTTTGACGATGTCAAAAGCAAACTAGAATTCAAACCCGGACATGTAATAATCATGGCTATATTAATCATGATAATCACAATAATTCTGCATATGTATGGAAGCGCCCTAATCGGGCTGGGATAAAAAAATGATGCCTGGAATGAACATGAAAAACATGGCAAAAGCCATGAAAAGAATGGGGATACAACAAAACGAACTAGAAGTAAAACAAGTAATAATGAAACTAGAAGACAAAGAACTAATATTTGAAAACCCACAAGTAAGCCAAGTAAACATGATGGGGCAAAAAACATACCAAATAATAGGAGAACCCCAAGAAAGAGAGTTAAAAACAGAAATATCAGAAGACGATGTAAAAGTAGTCATAGAACAAACAGGAAAAACAATAGAAGAAGCAAAAGCAGCAATAGAAAAACACAAAGGAGACCTAGCAGCAGCAATAATGGAACTAAAACAATGAAAGACAACTTAGAAAAAGCAAGAAAAGAAATAGCAAGATGCGATCATTTGTATAATGTTAGCTTAAAATATACAAGAACCGCAGACACACTAAAACTAATAATAAAGAGACTGATAAATTCAATAGATTTTGCAATAGGTTCATTGCTTGAAAAATTAAAATCACAAGAAAAAATAAAACAAATACCAACACTTCCAAGACTAAGAATGGAAGCAATGTCAGAATACTTTAAAGACGATGAAAAAATACAACAATTTGTAGGATTTTTCAGACTACTAAGAAAAATAGACAAAGCAAAAAGCAAATGCACACAAGAATTCAGAAGACATGTAACCATGACCTGTCCTGTAGATGATAATGAGATTGAAGTAACAATAGATATAATTGGAGACTATTACAAAAAAACAAAAGAATTTGTAGAATATGTAGAAAATCTTCTCTTTGAGAAAAAAGAAGAATGAAAATAGAAGAAAAAATTAAAAAAAAGAAGTGGACAAGACAAGAGATAAACAAAGCAGTCAAAATACTGCGTTCTGCAAAATACACAAAAACACCATTAATAAAATTTTTTGACACAATAGTATACTGGACATCACTATTAGTAGCAATAATAGGAAACTTTGCAGTATCAGTAGTATTAGTTCCTCTATTAATTGTATTAAAAGGACCTGCACTATATTTCACACTATTCTTTGTAGGAGCATCATTTGGCACACTTATATATACTTTAATAAGAATAGTAGAATCAATAGACCCAAAGAAAAATTTCATAGCCGGATTGTTTATAGTTGCATTAGCAGTGATTAATATCTATATTATAACCGGATTAACAAATAAACTAGAAATGTTAATGGGAATAACAACAAATGCACAAGAACCAATAATTGTTAGCATTGTTTATTCAATAGGATATATTATTCCATATTTGTTCTTTTTAATAAAAGAACACACCACTAAACGGCAAGATTTAAATACAGCTGTCAATTAAATAATTTAATTCTATTATCAAAAAATGGCGGTAATAGTTTAGTGGTAGAATACAGGACTGTGGTGAACTTTTTAGAAATCGCAGATATCCTGTGGCCCGGGTTCGATTCCCGGTTACCGCCCTAACATTTTTTTTAAGAATTTTGAAATTATTCTTTTGCATATTGCAAAAGCAGAACCTTTATAAACACCCCAATACTCCTTCTTCATACTAGCCCGAGTCTAATGGCGTAAATAGGGTTAAAATGCGCTAACTTCTCGAGCAAAACAAGGGGAAAATAAATGACTGAAGAACAAAAAATAAGACACTTAGTAAGAATTGCAAACGCAGATATAGATGGAAAAAAACAAATACTCTATGCTCTAAAAAAAGCAAAAGGCGTAGATATAATGTTTGCAAACGCAGCACTAAAAATAGCAGGAATCAATCTTACAAAAAAAGCAGGATATCTTTCTGATCAAGAAGTTAAAAAAATAGAAGAAATACTAAAAAATCCAAAAAAACACGGAATACCGGCCTGGCTATACAATAGACGAAAAGACATGGAAACAGGAGAAGACAAACATCTTCTTGGAGCAGACCTTCAATTCACAAAAGAAACAGATATAAAAACAATGAAAAAAATCAAAACCTACAGAGGAGTGAGACATATAAGAAAACTGCCAGTAAGAGGCCAAAAAACAAGAAGCAACTTCAGACCTAACAAAGGAAAAGTAACCGGAGTAAAAAGATCAAAAGTAGGGAAAAAAGCAGGCAAATAAAAATGATTAATCTAAGGTGAACATAATGGGAGACCCAAGACGACTAAAAGCAAAATATTCAGGACCAAGACATCCCTGGAATAAGGCAAGAATAGACGAAGAAAAAAAATTAATACAAGAATACGGTCTAAAAAACAAAAAAGAAATATACAAAATAAACTCAAAATTAAAAAACTACGCAAGCCAGGCAAAAAAATTAATTGCAGCAAAAGGAAAACAAGCAGAACTAGAAAAAACACAATTAATAACAAAACTAAGCAAACTTGGACTAATATCAAAAACAGCCCATTTAGATGATGTTCTTTCATTACATACACAAAACCTTTTAGAAAGAAGACTTCAGACAATAATATACAAAAAAGGGCAATCAAGAACAATAAAACAAGCAAGACAATTCATAACACACGGACATGTAAAAATAAACAACAAACAAATCAAAGTGCCTTCATACCTAGTAACACAATCAGAAGAAACAAACATACAATTTCTTGAAAAATCAACCTTATCAAATCCAGAACATCCAGAAAGAAACTTTGAAAAAACAAAAATAACAGAACCAAAAAAAGCAGAAAAAAAAACAGTCAAAAAAAGAAAAACACGAAAAAAAATAATTAAAAAATAGGCTAAAAAATGAGACCGCAACAAAAAACAAGACAAAACAACAGAATGATAAAACCCAGAAAAGACCTGCGCTGGGGCATAGTGCACATATATGCATCATATAATGATACAATAATACACATAACTGACATCACAGGAACAGAAACAATAACAACAGCATCAGGAGGAATGATGGTAAAATCTGACAGAATGGAAAGCTCACCAACAGCAGCAATGATGGCTGCAAAACGAGCAGCAGAAATAGCACAAGACAAAGGAATAACAGGACTTCATGTAAAAGTAAGAGCGCCTGGAGGACATAATGGTCCAAACAACCCAGGACCAGGAGCCCAGGCAGCAATAAGAGCATTATCAAGAAAAGGAATAAAAATAGGAATCATAGAAGATTTAACACCACAACCTCATGGCGGCTGCAGAAAAAAAGGCGGCAAAAGAGGAAGGAGGGTATAAGCAAATGGCAGATTTTCAAATACTTGAAAAAAACCAAACCACAGGAAAAATAACATTCCTGGCAAAAGGAATAAATGCAGCATTTGCAAATTCAATGAGAAGAAACATGATGGACACAGTTCCAGTCATGGCAATAGAAGATGTAGAATTCAGAAAAAATACATCAGTATTATACGATGAAATAATTGCACACAGACTAGGATTAATACCACTAAGCACAGACCTAAAATCATACAACATGCCTTTAAAATGCAAATGCAAAGGTGAAGGATGCAATAGATGCCAGCTAAAACTAACACTAAGTGCAAAAGGACCTGCAATAGTATATGCATCAGACATAAAATCAAAAGACCCAAAAGTAAAACCAGTATATCCTAAAATACCAATAACAAAACTACTAAAAGGCCAAGAAATAGAATTAGAAGCAACAGCAATACTAGGACAAGGAAAACAACACACAAAATTCAGCCCAGCACTGGTATGGTATAAACACAAACCAGAAATAAGCATAAATGAAAAGAAAATCAATAATCCAGAAGCATGCGCACAAGCATGTCCAATGAATGTATTTGAAGCAAAAGATGGAAAAATAAAAATCAACAAAGACAACCAATTAAAATGTCATCTATGCCATGCCTGCATAGACATATCAAAAGGAGCAATACAAGCAGAAAATAACCCAAATGAATTCATATTTAGCATAGAACCATGGGGGCAATTAAGTGCATCAGAAATAGCAACCACTGCAGCACAAATGATGGACGAATCACTAACAGAATTACAAGAACAACTAAAAAAAGCATAATTTTAGATGCTTAATTTTTACAAGAAAAAATGAAACGAACAGGACCAACAAACGAACAAATGAACACGCTCATATACGAGCTGAAAAAAGAATCAACTAGCCAAAAGGTTAAAATCTGGAAACGAATAGCAGAAGACCTAGAAAAACCAACAAGAAAAAGAAGAATAGTCAATCTATCAAGAATAAACCGAAGTACAAAAGCAAACGAAACAATAGTAGTTCCAGGAAAAGTCCTTGGTTCAGGAACACTAAAACACGGATTAACAGTAGCAGCATTCTCATTTTCACAATCAGCAAAAAAAATAATAGAACAAGCAAAAGGAAAATACATCACAATAAATGAATTATTAAAAAACAATCCAAAAGGCAAAGACGTGAGGATAATAGGATGAATGAACAAAACATAGACGGAAAAGGAATGATTTTTGGAAGACTAGCAACTTACACAGCAAAAAGAGCCCTATTAGGAGAAAAGGTAAACATCTACAACTGCGAAGAAATAATAATCACCGGAAGCAAACAAAAACTACTAGAAAAATACCCAAAAAAAGCAAAATTCACAGGACAAATGGGCAGAGGACCATTCAGGCCAAGAAGATCAGATTTATTTTTAAAAAGACACATGAGAAACATGCTGCCATATAAAAAAGCAAGAGGGAAAGAAGCAATGGCAAGAATAAAATTCATAATAGGCAATCCAGAAAACAAAACAGAATTAAAAAGATTAGAACATGCAGACAGCAAAAAACTAGTAACACAAAAATACCTGAAAATCAAAGAACTAATAAAATTATTAGGAGGAAAATCATGAAAGTAATCCATGTATCAGGAACAAGAAAAACAGCCAAGGCAAGAGCAACACTAAAAGCAGGAAATGGAATAATAAGAATAAACTCACAATTACTAAATCATATAGAACCAAAAATGCTAAGAATGAAAATACAAGAACCTCTATTAATAGCCGGAGAAAATGCAAAAAAAGTAGACATAAGTGTAAAAACACACGGCGGAGGAAAAACCAGCCAAGCAGAAGCAGCTCGTTTGGCAATAGCAAGAGCACTAGTCTTTTATGATAAAAAACTTCAAAAAGAATTTTTAAACTATGACAGACATCTATTAGTAGCAGATGTCAGAAGAAAAGAAACACACAGACCAAATACACATGGCAAAGCAAGATCAAGAAGGCAAAGGAGCAGGAGGTAGAAAATGATAATACCTGTAAGATGTTTTTCATGCAATAAACCAATAGGACACCTATGGGAAAAATTTAAAGCAGCAAAAGAAAAAAAAGAAGACCTAAAAAAAGTCCTTGATGAATTAGGATGCGACAGATACTGCTGCAGAGCTGCACTAATGGGACATGTAGATTTAATAGACACAGTCGCACGGTTTAAGAAAGTATAATTTTTTTATTTCTTACTTAATTTCATAATTTTCTCAATAAACTTAGGATAAGAATAACCCCTGCTTTTAGCACTCTTAAAAGAATCAGAATACTTATCAATCCAGCAGTTAGGATTAACCTCAATAACAAAAATATTATTATTCTTATCAACCCTAATATCAACAGTAGCATAAGCAGAACAACCCATAATCTTAAATGCTTTTTCAGCAGAAGAAAGGATTTTTTTACTCAATTCTTTAGAATAGTTCCTGTTAATCTTATCTCTTAAAATAAAATAAGTATAATGATAATCCTTATTTTTTTCACCAGCCCACTTAACATCATAAGTCATAATCTTAGGACGATTTTTAAAAACTCTTTCGCTGAAAGTGCACTCAACAGGAGGAAACGCCTTTTCACCAATAACAGGAACACAAAAATCTCTGCCGTCAACATATTCTTCAACTAAAACCGGCTGATTATTCTCTTTTAAACACTTGTTTATTTGTTTTTTACATTTTTTTTCATTGTAAACAACAGAAGAATCATCAATACCCACACCGCCGTCAGTAAACAAAGGCTTAATCATCAAAGGAAAATTTAAACTTGCCTTAATTTTCTGATTTTTTTTCTTAATCACCTGAAATTTAGGAGTTTTAACACCTTTTTTTAACAATCTTCTCTTAATATTAGACTTGTCATAACAATCTTTAATTGCTCTAGAAGAATTTCCAGTAAAAGGAATTTTTAATTTCTCAATATTTTTCAAAATATTAATCTCCTGAAAATCATTATCATTTTCTAAACCGTCAGCCAAATTAAAAACCAAATCATATTTACCCTTAACAGACTTTAATTTATTCTTTTCATATTCCATCCAATCCACATTATGACCCAAAGAACGAAGAGTTCTAACTATCCGCTTGTCAGTAAAATTAATCTTTTTAACTTCAACCTCTTTATTGCCAAGCTTTTTATAGTGAACCTCTTTTAAATATAAAGCAAGTATGTTCATTAATAATAAAAATAAAATAAATCATATAAAAACATTTTGAAAAAATGAAATATATAATAGAACACATGGACAATGAAATGCATAAATGGAGCATCATTGAATATAAACATATATCCTCAATTGTTGGAAAGAATAACCTAATATTTACAAATGTAAAAAAAGGAGCTGACAAAATTAAAGATTTAGGAAAAATACGTGAAAAATCCATAACTGAAATGAATTTTGAAAAAATATGCATTCTAGATTCAGATTCTAAACATGTTTTAAAAACGTCTGATAAACAAAAATTTGACTATTTTGTATTTGGAGGAATATTAGGAGACAATCCGCCGCAAAAAAGAACACAAAACTTAATCAAATCCTTAAAGTTTCCAACAAGAAACCTGGGAGACAAGCAAATGAGCACAGACACAGCTGTTTTAGCTGTAAAAATGATTTTATCAGGAAAAAAACTCTCAGAAATAGAATTTGCAGACACAATAATAATACCAATACGCGAAGACGAAGAAGTAATACTGCCATTTAGATATATTTTACAAGACGGAAAACTCATGCTGGCACCAGGAATAGTAAAAATGCTAAAAGAGCAGAAAGGTTTTTAAAAGCACAACTTTTACAAAAAGACAATGGATTTTAAAACTATCAACAAAAAATGGCAGGAAAAATGGGATGAATCAAAAATATTTGAGCCAAAAATAGAAAACAAGCCAAAGTTCTTTTTTACAACACCATATCCCTACATATCAGGTTCACTACACATCGGACATGGAAGAGCAGTAACAGAAAGCGACATATATGTAAGATACAAAAGAATGAAGGGATTGAACACACTATTTCCATTAGCTTTTCACATAACCGGAACACCAGTATTAGGAATAGCAGCGGCAATAGCTAAAAAAAACCAGAAAAAAATCGAACTCTACAAAGGATACATAAGAAATTACATAAAAAACGAAAAAGAAATAAACAAAACAATAGAATCATTCAAAGACCCATGGAAAATAGTAGAATTCTTTGTTCCAAAAATGATGGATGAATATAAATCACTAGGACTAAGCATAGACTGGACAAGACGATTCACCACAGGAGATTCTGATTATCAAAAATTTATAACATGGC
>JAHWHW010000006.1 GCA_019322995.1 Candidatus Woesearchaeota archaeon
AAGATTAAACAGGGAGCTAATGTTTCTGTTAAAGACAAGGATGTTGTTGTAGAAAGTTGTGATAAGGAGCTTGCAGGTAATGTTGCTTCTGATATTGAATTATTGTTAACTATTAAAGGATGAAACAGCTTCTTTTTAACCTCTCCTTTAGGCCCCTTAACAGTAACCAATTCATTAATAATAATTTCAACCTTTTCAGGAATCTCTATTTTTTCAATAATATCCTGTTTCATCTTTAATAACAATAAGCAATAAGCCTGCCTCCAATCCTTTTATCAAGAGCTTCATGATGAGTCATTAAACCTTTATTAGTTGAAACAATCAAAATACCCACACCCTTAGCAGGCAAATAACGCTTTTCAAACTTTTCAAATTCATCACTCTTAACAGCAAAACGAGGTTTAATAACACCGCACTTGTTAATATTACCCAATAAATTAAGACGCAAAAATCCTCCTTTTGAATCAGAAACCTTTTCAAAAGAACCAATAAAACCCTGCTCATTAAAAATCTTCAAAACATCTTTAATAACCTTGGACGATGGATTAATAACTATAACTTTCTTACCAGAACGGTCATAATTATTAACCGCAGACAATGCAACTGCTAAAGTGTCATTCATCATTTTTAATTCACCTAACTATACTTCTTAAACCCCATTTTAGGAGCCATTTCTCTAAAACAAATACGGCACAAGCCAAGACTATATTTGCTAATCAAACCATCATATCTTCCGCACATATCACACCTTTTGGTAGTTCTGCCGCAAGTTCTTTTCTTAGGTGCATTATGCTTAATAAATTTCTTAAGCTTAGCAGGCCTAGCCTTTAATTGCTTGAATGTTTTACGCCAATCACTAATTGTCATAATTAAGCACTCTCCTCTACGATTTTAATATTAAATTCATTTTTCATAAAATCCAAAGCCTCTTGTTTTGAAACCAAATGCTTTCTAGGAATCTTTTTTCGTTTAAGCCGCCTTCTCTTAATCCTAAAACCTGGCTTTTCCAAAGTAACACAAACCTCCAGACCAATAATACCAATATCTGGATTATATGCAATTCCTGGAATATCAATATACTCTTGAATACCAAATGAAATATTACCTGCTGAATCAAACTGTGAAATTTTCAAAGCATTATCTTTTGCAGACAATAATTTAGAAAGAATATCCTTTGCAGGCTTTTTACGCAAAGTAAGCTTAACACCAATAGGCAATCCAGGCCTTAAACCCCAACTAGGAATTCTTTTACTTGTAACAGTCTTAATAGGTTCAATTCCGGTTAAAGTCTTAATTAAAATAATGCCCTTGTCCAGCCTAGCAGTATCCTTACCACAACCAATATTCAAAGTAAGCTTCTCAATCCTAACTTTTTGCATTGGATTCATTTCAGCTGAACAACCTCCTTATCCTTGCCAACAACAAAACAAAAACGCTTTTCAGCTAAAAAAGTTTTAGTGTCAGATTTGATCTTGATTTTTTTATCATCAATTCCCTCAATAGAACCAAAAACACCCATGTGCCTGCCTCCAATCAAAAGAACAAAAGCATTTTTTTCAAACTTTAACACATCTTCAATACCTAAAGAAGGCAATTTCAACATAAGAGAATCGCTTGTTTTAATATCTTTTTTATCAGTAAGAATATTTTTTCCATCAAAAAGATTAAGCTGAATCCTGTTCTTAGAAACAATTTTCTTATTATTAACACGAGACAATTTAACACTTGTTTCAGATTCTTTAATAGGCAAAATCTTAAGCCTGCCCTTTACATCTAAAACCATCCTAAAAAAACCAGCAACATCCTTAATATTAACAGTATCCATTAATCCAACAGGAAACTTAACATCCTTAACTCTCCTTCCATCAACCAATACACTCTTTGAATTAAGAATCTTTCTTGCTTCCTTAGTTGAAGAAGCATAACCCAACTCTTTTAAAACCAATGAAACAGGAACACTAAACTTAAAAGAATGAGGGCCAGGATTAGGCCTTGTAACAAACTTATGCTCTTTTCTAAGCAAAACCCAAGTTTTTGGAACAGTTAATCTCTTAATATGCTGTTTACTCATTTTTTTAACCTCAACCTTTTCTTATCACTTAAGTTTAGTTCATTAATCATAACATTAGAAGAATGCACAGGATGCAAACTCTTGCTTCCATCCTTTTTTGTAAATTCAACACCAGTAATAAAAACCCTGGATTTTTTTGAATTAATTTTTTCAACCTTGCCAGTTTTTCCCTTAAACTGACCTCTTAAAATCTTGACTTTGTCTCCTGTTCTTACTCTTAAACTCCTGCGACTATACTTTTTCCTTAACTCAGGAGAAAAATGACTTACAATAATCTTATTTCTAACATGCAAAGGAGCATTAAATAATCTTTTCCTCTGCTTTCTAGGACTTTTACTTGATTTTACTTTTTTATCCATTTTTCTCATATTATTATACTTGCAATCTTTGAAACATTAGGCCATCTGACTGCAACCTCCTTAGCAATAGGACCTTTAATCATAGTTCCTTTAGGATTACCTAAATCATCCTTAATAACAACAGCAGCATTATCTTCAAACTTAACCCTCATACCATTAGGTCGTTTGAATTCTTTTTTCTGGCGAACAATAACTGCTGCAACAACCTGCTTTCTAATATCGGGCTTACCAGAAATAACAGAAGCCATAATTTTATCTCCAATACCTGCAGCAGAAGCCCTGCCCTTTCTAGTTTTATGACCAATAACACTAATAACTTTTAAAATACGCGCGCCTGAATTATCACAAACAGGAATACGAGCCATATGAGGCAATACCCTACCAATATTTGCATTAAGCGCTTTCATTATTCTCCACCTTTTGTTCTTTAATTTCAGGAGCTTTCTTTTTTGAACGAGTCTTTCCTTGCTCAAGAAGTTCTTGTTTCTCTTCGAACAAAATGTCCTCTCCAAGTTTTTTAATAATAATAAAATGTTTGGTCTTACTTAATGGGCGACACTCTTTAATCTCAACAATATCTCCTTTCTTAATCTTTAAACAATCCGCATTATGAGCCTTAATCTTAGATTTTCTTTTTTCATAACGCTCAAACTTAGGAACAAATCTCTTAAACTCCCACTCAATAACTGCAGTTTTCTGCATCTTAGTGCTGATAACTGTTCCAGTAAAACTTCTTCCATGAAGGCTTAAGCTATTATGAACCGGACAATGAATGTCATTGCATTTTTCTGCCATTTTTTTTACACCTTTAGTTTTAATCTTTCCTCGGGAGCAACTTCAATGTCTTTTCCCTTAACTATGACTTTGCGATTATTCCATGAAAGCTCAAAAATACTTGAGTTCTTGAGCATTTTTAACACCTTAACAGGCGTTTTTATTAACAGGAAATGCTTTGTTTCATCAACAACCTTTCCAACTATGCCAAGATACGATTTGTTCTTGGCACCTATTATCTTCACCTCTCTGCCAATCCAATCCTCGCGGATAACCCCGGACAATCCATGCATTTTATTTAACCATTATTGTTTCAGGAGCAAAACCCATGCTGACAAGGAACTCCTTAACTTTTTGCTTGTGATTTCCCTGCAATTCAATCCTGCCTTTTTTGGCAGTTCCGCCGCAGGCAAACTTTGCTTTAAGCTTTTTTGCTAAATCATCCAGATTAATTTCCTTTTCATCCAAACCAAAAATAACCGTGTAAATCTTTCCGAACTTTTTTTTCTCGGTTTGAATTGTAATAGTCTGGGTTTCTTTAGCAATGCTCTCGCAAACACACAAGTCTTTTGGTAAACCGCATCTTATGCAAACGGTCATGCTTTTTTATCCTCCATAGCAAGGATAGTATTTATTCTTGCTATTGTTTTCCTAGCAACTTTTACCTTGCCAGGACTTTTAGGAACAGTACCTGTAGCAATCTGAGCCCTTTCCTTGGCTAATTCAAGCTTTAACTGAACAAGCTTTTCTTTAAGCTCACTAACAGGCATTGACTTAAGCTCTTTTATCTTCATTCTTAACTTCCCCTTCTTCTTTAACAATATTATCGCTAACCTTAATATTATCCGGCAACTTAATATCTCCAGGCATAATACTGACCCTAATACCTACACTGCCAGTCTTTAATAAAGCTGTAGCAAAAGCAGTCTTAACACCACTTAAGCAAATATCTCCGGATTTTTTCAAATAACCTTTGTAAAAACGCCAAGATTTGGCTCTTGAACTAGGAATCTTTCCTGAAATAACAATTTCAACACCAAAAGCTCCAGTATTCATAACATCTTGTAAAGTTCTGTGTCCTACAGCCTTGAATTTTTGCAAACCAAAACGTTCTAAAGTAGAAGCAATCTTTTCAGCAACAATCTGCGCATCAAGATTAGGATTTTCTACCTCAGAAATTTCAATTTGAGGATTTTCAAATTCAAATTTTCTTTTAAGAGTATTAGTTAATTTTTTGATATTTTCTCCTTTTCTTCCAACAATCAATCCAGGCCTTGAAGCAAAAATAATAATCTTTTCACCCAAAGGAGTTCTAACAACTTTAGTATGAGAATGACCAACATTGCTTAAATTAGATGAAATAAATTCTTCAACCCGATATTCTTTCAATTTTTCCTTGACAAATTTTCTTTCAATCAAAAAAATTACCTCCTATTTCTTAATCTCTTTATTTATTTTTTCATTTGTTTTGTTTTTTTCTTCACTTTTTTTGTTTTTATCTGAAACCAAATTCTTTTTAGGTTCTGACTTAATATTTTCTTTTTTAACAAGAGTGCTTTTTTTAGACTCCTGCTTTTTACTTTCTGATAAAACGATTTCAATATGACTTCTCTTAGCTTTTCTACGCCTATGACGCCCAAAACGCCAAGTACTTGGCCCTTTTTGAGCAGAAGCATGCGAAACAATCAAATTAGCAGAGCTTAAACCCTTAAATTGAGCATTAGACTCAGCAGATTTAACAATTGAAAGTATATTTTTACAAGCATTAACAGGAAAACGACCAGCAGCAATTCCTTTTTTATGACCCATATCTTTGTTAAACCTAGTAAAAGCAACAGGCTTTTTCTTTTTAACAACAGCTTCAAGATACTCCTTAGACTTATCAACAGACATGCCCCTAATAGAAGCACAAACCATTATAGACTGCTTTAATGAAATCGGCAAAGACATGCCGACAGCCCTTGAACAATTTTCCTTAATTTCAGCTGAATATTTATATGCCATAATTACCTCACAGACAATGCTGCACTTGATCTTGTAGCTCCAATACCTGGCGAAGAATGACTAACACTACTTCTAGTCAAAACAAACTCTCCTAATCTATGACCAAGCATTTCATTAATAATTCTCACAGGAACAAAAGTTTTTCCAGTATACACATGAATAGTTTTTCCAACCATTTCAGGAATAATAATAAAATCACGACAATGAGTTCTTATTTTAGACTTGTTTTTTCTAATTTTTTCCATTAAAACCTTTTGCTCATCAGTAAATCCTCTTAACAAAGTCCTTCTCTCGCGAGCAGTAAGCAAACCAGCAAACTCTTTAATACTCAAATTCTTGATTTCATCAAATTTTTTCCCTCTAAACAAAAATTCCTTAGCCATTCTATTTCCTCTTACCTGTTCTTTTAGGCCATAGTGAGCCAACTTTTTTACCAGCAGGAACATGCTTTGATACTGCCTTGTTTCTAGCTTTTCTAGCAGAACGTGAATTACCCAAAGGATGATCCACAGCATTCATAGCACAAGCACTTGTCCTAGGATATAACTTATTCTTAGCACGCATCTTAAACATCTTATTACCTGCTTTAAGAAAAGGCTTTTCATGCCTTCCACCACCAGCAATAATTCCAATAACTGCTCTGCAACAAGCATTAAACTTCTTCTGTCTTTTAGAAGGCATAATAACAGTAACAATTTTAGAAGTTTTAGCAGCAACCCTTGCAAAACCACCAGAAGACTTGCAAAACTTGCCTCCATCACCAGGCTGTGATTCTATATTATATATAGGAGTACCCTCAGGAATATCCTTTAAAGCTAAAATATTTCCATCACTACAAACAGAACCAGGACCAGAACTAACCATATCACCCACTCTTACACCTTCTGGAGCAGCAAACAAAACCATCTGATTGTCATCATAAAAAACCCTCATTAAAGGAGCATTATGGCCAGAACAATGAACAAAATCAACAATTCTGCCGTTAACCAAAGATTTAGTTAGAGGTTTTATTTTAGAATCTGCCTTAAACTTAAAACCAGGAGACTTATAAGTAGGAGAACCTTTTCCTCTTGCCTGCTGAATAATTCTTTTACCCATATTACATTAGCCCCATATTAGTTGCAATATCAATAGCAGGAGAATCTTTAGCAAACTGAACATAAGCCCTTTTTTCTCCTTTAGCTGAAATAAATGTATTAACCTTAATAACCTTTGACTTAAATGCCTTTTCAATCGCTTTTTTAATCTCAGGCTTTTTTGCTTTAATATCAACTACAAAAATCAACTTGTTTTCAGACTCCATAAGTCTGATTGATTTTTCAGTAGACAATGGATATTTAATAATCTTAAATTCATCCATTTTAAACAAACAAACCCTCCTTTTCAATTCTATCAACTGCTTTTTCAGTAAATAAAGTTAATCTTCCTGGAACACACCCCGGAGCTAAAAGCTCAACATTAATATTTTTTATATCAATAACATCCATTCCTGCAATATTCTTAGCAGTATTAAGCAATTTACAATTATCAGAAACAACAATCAAAGGGCCTTTTGATTTTTTATAAGGCCTTGCCCTTGATTTTCCTTTTCCAGGCCTAATTTTTTTCTTGGATGAACGTTCAAATTCTTTTTTAAAACCCAAAACATTTAATATTTTAAAAAGATCTTTAGTTTTGCTAATAGATTCAAAATCATTGCTAATAATAAATGGATAAGCATCAGGAATCTTATGACCTCTTTTAACAACCAAATCCTTATTTAATGAAGAAGCTAAAGCACTTCTAATAGCTTTTTTTCTTTCCTTTTTATTAATCTTACAAGCCCAAATTTTATTTGCCTTAGGAGGAAACGCCCTATGACCTCCACGAGCATTAGGAGCAAAAGCACCAGTCCAATTAAACATAGCACCACTCCTGCTCATAACCTTTTTAGGAGTTCTTGTTCTGCTATGACCATACACTCCTCTGAATCTTCTACGTTTTTTAGAAAGATAAACTGAATGTCTTTTACCTGCTCTTGGATTAGCGCCATATCTTTGCCTGTTATTGCCAAAAATAACTTCAACAGCTCTTTTAATAATATCAAAACGAGAAGGCTCACTAAACTGCAAAGGCATTTTCTTAACACCAATTTCCTTATTATCCTTTGAAAAAATTTTTAATTCCATCTTAATACACTTTATTAATTGCAGGAACCTCCTTTGAAATTTTAGGATTAGGACGAACTGCTAAAGTCATCATTAATAAACGCTTAGAAGGACCTAATACAGACCCTTTAATCAAAACATACTGGTTTTTAATAATACCAAATCTTCTAAAACCCTCTTTTCTATTAATTTTAGCAGGATCATCGCCAATTTTTAACAACCATTTATTATACTCAATTCTTTGATGATATCCTGTCTGGCCAGCATGAGCAACAGTCCAAGAACGATTATTACCCCATCCACCAAGACTTCCAGGACCTCTCTTAGTTTTTTCAGACTTATGAGAACGAATAGCAACACCAAAACGCTTAACAGGACCTTGAATGCCCTTGCCTTTAGTAATACCTCTAATATCCAAAAGAAAACCTTCTTCTAAAACATCTTTTAAGTATAATTCTTTTCCTAATTTTTCTTTAGCAAACTTTAATTTATCCTGTTTTTTACCGCCAACACCTAATTCAAATAATTCAGGCTTTTTCTTTCCAATCTTAGTAAGCTTTGGCTGAGTAAAAACAAGCAATCTAATATCATCAAAATCATCATCTTTAATTTCTTTAGATTTTTTCTTTTTAGGCAAAGGAATCTTTTTTTTCAAATCTTTATCAAGTTTTTCAGCAAGAATTTGAGAAACAGCACGCAAAACACCAGAAGTTTTTTTGTAAAGAACAAGAGACGCAACCTTTAACGGCGGACATTCAATGATTGTTACAGGCCATATTATGTCCTCGCCTTTTGTAAGAGCATTTTTTCTGTTGTCAGTGAACAAAGCCTGAGCCATACCAACTTTATAACCTGCAAAGCCCAAAGGTTTTGCTTCATTACTTTGAGGCCAGTGTCTTACACGAGGATACTGTCGTCTAGCCCTTTTTCTAGGCCAAAACTGCATAGATCCACGATGCGGACTTCTTTTAGTTGGCATAATCTAACCTATTCTATTTAATTTGAGATACTGTTAACACAGCATCTTAATTCTGAAACAACCCTACTCAAAGCTTTACAAGAAGTCAGATCAGTTAATTCCACCTCCGACATTTGTACTAAAAAGCTTCTGTTTTCAGGCTAGTCAGATTTGACTAGATAACACTAGTTTATTTATAAAGATTGCTATACTTGTGTTAAAATAATGTTAACCTATTTAACAAATCAGCTTTTTTTAGCCTTCTCTTTAGTTTTCTGGAAAGATAAACGCTTTTTTAA
>JAHWHW010000007.1 GCA_019322995.1 Candidatus Woesearchaeota archaeon
AGTTTCGTGTCTTTGGCAGTGGTGCGTAAATTGCCGGTGTTGCGATTAGTGCACACAATGCGACCTGAGGGCGTGAGCCCGAAGTTGAGAGGTGAATGAGGCTTCGCACCACTGCAGGGTTTGTTTTTTTGGCACTTAAGTTGACAGCACCGTTTATCAAAAACATTTATATACTATTAATAATAAATTAGTGTTACAATGAAAAAAAGAAGTGTGATTTTATTATCTATTTTGGTTCTTATTATAGTTACTGGTTGTGGTAGTAAGGAAGTGTATAATGGTCTTCCTCAGCAGGATGTTGCTCCTTTGACTTCTGAAGAAACAAAAGCGTTTGTTCATTCTTTGCCTAATATTCGCGATGCTGTGGATAGTACTTTTGGCAGTTGGAATATATTTATTAATTCTTTTATTGTTGATTTTGATGCTAAGAAAACAATGATTTCTCCTTCTGCAAGTATTGTTTCTGGGATTCAGGAGAAGGCTAATACTCTTAAGCAGACAATGGATAATATTGATTTGATTCTTGCAGATTTTGGAAGAAAAAAATCAGGTGTAGACTTAAGTGATATTAGTAGTTCTGATGAGGTTTTGGTTCAAGATATTGATTCTAAACTTTCTAATTATGCATTAAATAAGGATAAGTTTGATTTGTGTATTAATAATATTAAGAATTATGCTGAGTTTGTTGATTTAACTGTTGAACGGGAGAAATTAATTAGTGATTTTACAAGGAATATGAATAGTGCAGGGGTTAAGGTTGATGATAACAAAATTGATGAAGCTATTAATTTGGGGTCTTCTGCTAAGAGTAATTTGTTGAGAATTAAGCAGATTGATTTAGATAGGAGCAAGATAGGTGTTGTTGATGTTAATAGTGATATTTTAATGTCTTGGGATTTGCATTTAGAAGCTATGGATATTTTATTGAGCTTGTGGAATGATTTAAAAAGAGATGATATGAATTCTGCTATGGAAAAGGCCCAGCAGCATTATAATACATTTGAAAGAGCTAATAAATATGGTGAAAAAGAACTTCCTGTTGCACAGCAGGCAGAATTAGCCAATGCCTGGATTAATGATAATATTGGTATTTGTTTGGACTTAGTTTAATTTTCTTTTTTTTAGTTTTTTTCTGCAGTATATAGACATCTTTTCTATATAGAAAATAATTATTTCCACAGGAAACAGAGGAGTATTGAATCGTTTTTTTTCCGATTTTAAAGCCTAAAAGCTTATAAAGCAGGAATTCTAACAGTTTCCATAGGAAATATAGCACCCTATATTACTTTAATATTTATATTTAAATAACAAAAACTATTTAAATAACAAACAATTATTGTATTTATAAATCATTTTTAAATGATTATTGGGGGTAAAGTATATGGCAAAAAAGAAAAAAGCCAGGAAAAAGAAGAAAAAAACTGCTAGGCCGAAAAAGGTTAAACCTAAAACAAGAAAAATAAATAAGATTGTCAGAACTAAAAGTTCAGCAAGAGAAATTAGAGTTGTTAATATTGTTGTTTCAGCTTCATTAGGCCATGATATTCCTTTGGAAAAAATGGCTGCTACTTTATCCAATACTGAATATAATCCTGAGCAGTTTCCAGGATTAGTTATTAGAATTAAAGAGCCTAAAACAAGTGCTTTGATTTTCAGCTCTGGAAAGATTGTTTGCACTGGAGCTAGAAGTCTTGATAAGGTAAGCGAATCTATAAAAAAGATAATAAAAAGTCTGGAAAAGATTAATGTTAAAATCAAGCATGTGCCTGATTTTCAAATTCAGAACATTGTTGCTGCAGGTTCTGTTGGAATGGATCTTAATCTTAATGTGTTAGCAATGAGATTAGATAATACTGAATATGAACCAGAGCAGTTTCCAGGATTAGTTTATAAAATGCCTGAGGTTAAGGCGACTTTCCTTTTGTTTTCTAATGGAAAGATTGTCTGCACAGGAACTAAAAGCGAATCCGAAGTTCATAATGCTCTTGACAAGCTTATTGAAAAATTAAAAAAAGTTAAGCCAAAGTAAGGGGAGAGCACTGGCCGTTTTAGCACAACAAATATAAGCTAGAGCTACCTATAATATTTGGCAAAGAGTTGATAGATTATGGAAGCTACTGAATTAATTAATCGGGTTAAGAATTTTTTAGAGAAGAATTATTATGCTGAGCTTTCTGAGCAGGTTAGAAAACATGAAAATTTTTTGATTATTCAATTTCCTAAACTTTCCCAGTTTGATCCGGATTTGGCAGATTACTTATTAGAAACCCCTGAGGAGTTTTTCAAGGCTGCGGAGATTGCGATTGAACAGTTTGATATGCCTGGAGATTCTAAGAATTTTATTGTTCGTTTTATTGATTTGCCTGATTCTTGCAGGATTCTTATTAGAAATATTAGAAGCAAGAATCTTAATAAGTTTTTGTTTACAGAAGGTATTGTTCGTAATAAGACTGATGTTCGTCCCAAGGTTACTGCAGCAAGATTTGAATGTCCTTCTTGTGGAAATACTCTGTCTGTTTTACAGTTAGATAAAAAATTTAAAGAACCTTCAAGGTGTTCTTGCGGCAGAAAAGGAAAGTTCAGATTGTTAAGTAAAGAGCTTATGGATGCGCAGGGTTTGATTTTAGAGGAAATTCCTGAGCAGATTGAGGGCGGCGCTCAGCCAAAGAGACTGAATGTTTTTTTGAAAAATGATTTAGTCTCTCCTTTGTCTGAACGCAGAACAAATCCTGGTGCAAGAATTGTTGTTTCTGGAATTATTAAAGAGGTTCCTAAGTTTACCCATTCTGGTGTTCAAAGTACTGATTTTGATATTATGCTTGAGGGTAATTCTGTTGTTAGTGTTGATGAAGATTTTAGTGATGTTAATATTTCTGAAAAAGAGATGAAGATTATTAAGGATTTATCTAAGGACAAGAATTTAATTAAAAAATTGGTTGGTTCTGCTGCACCTAGTATTTATGGTCATGAGAAAATTAAAGAAGCTTTAATTTTGCAGTTAACTTCAGGGGTTAGAAAAGTTCGTGATGATGGAATTATTACAAGAGGGGATATGCATATTCTTTTAATAGGAGATCCTGGTGCAGCTAAGAGTCAGATGCTTAAGCGTATGTCATTGGTTGCTCCTAAGGCTAAGTATGTTACTGGAAAGGGCGCTTCTGGTGCTGGTTTAAGTGCTTCTGTTGTTAAGGATGAATTTCTTGGTGGATGGTCTTTGGAAGCAGGTGCTTTGGTTTTGGCTAATAAAGGAATTGTTATGATTGATGAGCTTGATAAGATGACTAAAGAAGATGCTTGGGCTATGCATGAAGCTTTAGAACAGCAGTCTATTAGTATTTCAAAAGCAAATATTCAGGCTACTTTGCGTTGTGAAACCGCTGTTCTTGCTGCTGCTAATCCTAAGTTTGGCCGTTTTGATCCTTTTGATACTGTTGCTAATCAGATTAATTTGCCTTCTACTTTAATTAATCGTTTTGATTTGATTTTTGCTATTAAGGATTTGCCCAATAAAGAGATTGATGAAAAAATGGCTAAGTTTATTTTAAGTATGCATCAGTCAAGTAAAACTACTCAAGAATTAGATACTAATTTATTAAGAAAGTATTTGTCTTATGTCCGTTTGAATATTAAGCCTAAATTAACTGATTCTGCTATTGATGAATTAAGAAATTATTATATTAAGATGAGGTCTTCTGCTTCGGATAAGGGTATTAAGTCTGTTCCTATTTCTGCAAGGCAGTTGGAAGGGTTAGTGAGACTTTCTGAAGCTTATGCTAAATTAAGATTAAGTGATAAAGTTGCTAAAAAAGATGCTCAAAATGCAGTTGAATTGTTGGATTATTGTTTAAAACAGATTGCTTTTGATGAGGAAACTGGCACTATTGATATTGACCGTATTGCCACTTCTATGCCTGCTTCACAAAGAAATAAAATTATTGCTGTTAAGGAGATTTTGGTTGATTTGGAAAACAAGTTAGGTAAAACTATTCCTTTGGAAGATGTTGTTGCAGCTGCAAAAGAAAAAAACTTTAGTGAAGCAGAAGTTGAAGAGATTATTCAAAAACTTAAGAATTCTGGCGACATTTTCGAGCCAAGACATGGATTTATTAGCAGGATTTAAGAAAACTGAATTGCAAGACTTTGCATTTCTGACTGCCTTTGTAGAGAATAGCATGATTGTATATAATAAGGATCATTGATTTTGTCGCATACTGAATAATCTCCTTTTAGTGCAAAGTTTAGCAGACAGTTTGATTCTAGTTCTGTGTCTTGTATTGATTCGCAGAATTGGTTTTTTCCTGATTCTTTTGCTAAGATTTCAAAACATTCATTTGCATCATCTACAGAAGGTAATGAATTGCATAGCATGGATGCAGTTTCAGGGTCTGTTTTTGCTTTTTTTACTGCTTTTGTTATTGTTTCTGTGTTTGTTTCTATTTCTTTTTTGCAGTCTATAGCACAGTTATAAATATCTTCTCCTTGTTCGCATATTCTGTTTCCGCAGCAGGGCGTTATTGGTGTGTGCTTGCATATTCCATTAATACATTCGTCTTTAGTGCATGCATTGTAATCATCGCATCCTTGAGGACATAATAAGGTTTGTGTTGTTGGTTGTTCGTACAAAGGTGTTGTTGGATAAGAGGTTTGTTGTATTATAAATGTGAATCTTGCTTGTTTTTGATTATTTTCACTTGTTAAATCTGTTATTACTTCGCATTCGCCTGTTGCAGAATTTTCTGGAATTATTATTTGTGTTTGTGTTGAGCTTTTGGTTCCTATGGGAATTGTTTCTGTTTGTGTTGTTATTATTTTATTTGTTTTTTTGTTTATTAATCTATGTTTTAGTGTTGCTGTTATTTTTCTGTTTATTGGGCTTGTTAAAGTTGTTACAAAAACTAGTTTTCCTCCCGGAGTTACTGTGCTTACCAGGGGTGTTGTTGATATGCTTATTTGTTTTGGTGTTGGAACAATAAGTTTTAGGGATATTATTACTAAAATTATTAAAAATATTATCAATATTGCTGCAATTAATAATGTTTTTGTGCTGATTATTTTTCTTCCTTTGGCTTGTTTTACTGCTTGGTTTATTTCTGAACTAGAATATCCTGATTGTTTTAGTCTTGTTCGTATTGCATCTATTTTATATCCTTGTTTTAAGGTGTTTTTGATGTAATTTTTGAGTGTTGAATCAACCATTATTTCTATCTTATAAATAGATTATTTAAATGTTTTCTTAAGATTATAGTATTATAACATATAAATATATTTAAATGATTTAATAATAATCAAAATAGGTGGTTTTTTGGCTGAGATTCAAAAAAGACAGACAGCTGTAAAGGTTAGTGTTGGCAGTATTTTAAGAGGTCAATATATTAAGCAGGATGGAATGCTTCCTAATTATGTTTTGTTAGATGATGGTTCTCAGGTTTCTAGGGTTAATATTATGGGCGTTGTTGTGGGCATTGGCGAGGATTCTGGTTTTCAGTCTGTTTTTTTAGATGATGGTTCTGGCAAGGTTTCTATAAGGGCTTTTGAGCAGAATGACTCTTTGTCCTCTTTAGCTATAGGTGATTGTGTTTTGATCATTGGAAGACCCAGGGAGTTTAGTAATGAAATTTATGTTTTGCCTGAGATTATCAAGAAAATTAAAAATCCTAAATGGCTTGAAGTGAGAAAATCAGAGCTTGAAAAGAATAAATTGACCAATCCTGTTGAAGCTGTTAAAATTAATATTAATAAAAAAGATGAGCCTGTTGAAAAGCCGGATAATATTGTTGAAGAGGAGTTTGTTGAATCAAGCAGTAATAATAAAGTTATTAATAAGATTAAGGAATTAGATTCTGGCAGTGGTGCTGATTTTGATGATGTTATTAAGCAGCTTTCTCCAGAGTCAGAAAAAGTTGTGCTTTCTTTAATGAAAACTGGTGATGTTTTTGAAGTTAGTCCTGGCAAACTCAAGGTTTTAGAGTGATTAAAAAAATATTGGTGTTAAAAATACTTCTAAGAGTGCTGCTACAAATAAAATAAATACAGAAATAAGAATCAAATCTGATGCATCAAGGAGTATTTTTTCAAATTGCTTTTTTTTGTATTCTTTTCTTATTACTGCTACTGATAGTATTCCTCCTGCCATTCCTGCTACAAAATAAGCCATTATCTCGGGTATTCCGTGCAGTGAATAGCGGAGAACACTTAGTGATGCTCCGTGAAAATAAACTCCTATTTTTGCCAGTCCTGTTGATTCAGCGTATTTTGCTACATGGTTTCTTATGAAGTTTCCTGCTGCTGCTCCTATTACTGAGGCATTCCAGGATAGTATAAATATTGCTCCTGAGCCGTATACAAAAGCAAATAATACGCAGAATATCATTACTTTGACATTATTTAGAAAGATTTTATTTAGTAGTGATATTTTTGCTGCATGTCCTGTTACATGTTGATTTAGATTTGCTATTGTTTGTGTTTGAACTTTAAATAAGTTTGCAGACATTCCTGCTGGAAGTAGTATATACCACAGGGTATAGGCTATTGAAAATCCTATAAATGTATAAAACAAGTATCTCAGGGCATGTGCGTGTTCTTTTAAAAGTGTTTTTTCTCCTATTATTGTTGAGTCTTTTGCTTCTTCTTTTTTCATGGTTGCATAGAATAATGGCAGTGCTCCCATTACTGTTAAAAATACCATTACTAAGCTTGCATATTCTTCAAATATCCATATGCTTAAGAAAATAGCTGCTGTGGCAAATGCAAATCCTATTATTATTTGTATCCAGGGCCTTTTTGTTGCTATTGAAGGGTTTGTTATTGATTCTAGCACCATTTTTTTATTTTATCAGTATATAGCTTTATATAGTTTTTGTTTTTGTTTTAAAAATAATTGCTTTAATTTTATATTAAAATATGAATATTTTTTGATAACAAATAACTTTATAAATAATTACTGATTTTTATGTATGTATGGATTATAAAGTGTTGTTAAAACGTGCTCGTGAGAATCTCCCTGAATCTGTTTTTGAAAAAGAGCGTTTTGAGATTCCTAAGGTTAAAGGTCATTTTCAGGGAAATAAAACTGTGATTTCTAATTTTCAGCAGATTGCCCAGACTCTACGCAGGCCTGTTGAACACTTGCTTAAGTTTATTTTAAGAGAACTTGCTACTCCTGGCGAGATTAAAAAGTCTGGTTTATTGGTTCTTGGAACAAGGGTTGCTGCTTCCAGAATTAATGAAAAAATCAGACAGTATGCTTATGAATTTGTTTTGTGTCCTTCTTGTAGTAAGCCAGATACTGAATTGATTAAAGAAGGGGAGTTTATGTTTCTTAAGTGTACTGCTTGTGGAACTAAAAAGCCAGTTAAGTCAAAGGTATAAGATGTTTGTAAAGGTTCATAAAAAGGATAATAGGACTGTTGTAGCTGTTTGTGATGATGAACTTATAGGCAAGAAGTTTGAGCAGGGAGATAAACAGTTAGATCTTACTTCTGATTTCTATAAAGGGGATCAATACACAGACAAAGCTTTGGTTGGTGATATGATTCGTAATGCAGATTCTATTAATTTGGTTGGAACTGTTTCTGTTTCTTTGGGAATTGAAGAAGGTTTAATTGATAAGAATAAAATAATAACAGTGGATGGAGTTCCTCATGCTCAGGCAAGTATTGAACATGAATAAATCATGAAAACTCTTAAGTTTCGTAAAAATCTGAGTGAATTGATTTTAAAATGTGAAAAAACAATTACTTGGCGTTTTTTTGATGATAAAAATTTAGAAAAAGACGATGTTGTTTCTTTTTTAATTTGGGAAACTGGTGAAGAATTTGGAAGAGCTAAATTAATTTCTGTTAAAGAAAAACCTTTGAATAGATTATCAGAGGATGATTGGATAGGCCATGAAAAGTTTGATTCAGATAAGGAAATGTTTGAAACTTATTCAAAATATTATAATCAAAAGATTGATGAAAATTCATTAGTTAAAATTATTAGGTTTGAATTAGTTTGAGAAAAAGACTTCAATAAGTGCGATTATTTTCTATTTAATCTTTTTAACATATCCTATTACTCTATCTTTTCCTCCATAACAACGCTGATATGCTGTTCCATTTTTTACATATCCTATGCAGATATTTTTTCCGCCGTATATTGTAATAAAAACATCGTTGTCTTTAACAAATCCTATTTGTCTGCTTTTGCCGCCTTTTACGTTTTCAACCACAATTTCTCGCAGTGTTTTTTCTTTTTTTTCTGACATATTATCTTTTTTAATTTTAAAATATTTAAATTTTACCCAAACCACTCACCTAGCCCCATTTGTTTTTCTTTTTCTTTGCCAAATACTCCTTCTATTCTTTCTCGCAATAAAGCTATTGTTTGTTTTAGATAAGGAGATACATTATACTTGTTGGCTAGGCTCTCTGTTGGTTCAAAATACTTTACTACACTTCCTTCTGCTATTGTGAATATTAATCTTCCTTTATTGCATTTTGTGCATTTTCCTGTCAATGGAGGTCGTCTGAATTTTTCATTGCAGTTTACACATCTGAATTGTTGTGTTGAGAAT
>JAHWHW010000008.1 GCA_019322995.1 Candidatus Woesearchaeota archaeon
AGTTCCACAATAAATAATCTCCTATTATGGGCATTGCTGCAAAAAAAGAGGGATTATTAAAAATCAAATGGTCTAATTTTTTAAGTAATCCATCATTTTTATCGACTGAAACAATTTCCCTTTTTTTTAACAAATATTCATTGAATAATTTTAATCCAAAATATGTAGAAAAACCCAAACCCAAAAGAATAGCCCCATTCACCTCTCTATCATTGTTCAGAAATAACTTCTCAAAAGTTGCTTCAAATGCTCCGCCTATCAGATAACTGCAAGACACAAAACAACCACTTAATTTAGGATGCTGAACAAGAAAATTCACTATTGGTCTCTTTGATAAACTATTTTCAATAATTTCCGTTAAACCCATTTAATTCTCCCTAACAAATAATTAAAAACAAATAATAATATATAAAGTTAAGTAATAATTATAATATTATTTTTCCAGATCTATCCACAAATCTCAAGAGAAACAATAATATCAAAACCAGGACGAACAACAACAGGATACTGCTTATACTCTTTTTCTCCAAGACATTCAGAACCTATTGAAAAATCAGAGGCCATTCCATTAACACTAAAAAAACACTCCTTTTTCCAAACATCCAAAGAAGCATCAAGCATCTTCTCAATCTCCTGCTTAACATATAAACAAGAATTAATATCTCCAGGACAAGACAAAGCACCAGACAAAGCACAATCCTGAAGCAACTCCTTAACAGTTCTGCCATGACAAAAAGTAGTAGTGCCAAGACAAGAACTTAAAAAATTAGCAGCAACAACACTTTCTTTTGCCGGCTTTACTTCATCAGAAACAGGTTTAAGCAAAAAAAACTGAACAGCGAACAACAAAGCAAGAGAAATAAGAACAACAACAATGGCTAAACCCAAAATTTCCATCTGCGCTTTATTCCCCATAAAAACTAACCTCCACAATACCCAAATCATAAAAATCAGAAGAAGCATTATACAATAAAACAGTGCTATAACTAACCTGTTTGGAAGAATAATCCTTAGGAAAATTAGAATATAAAACAAACCAATCACCAACAAAGGGATAAATCTTTTTAATCTTAACTGTTGAAAAACCAAAAACATCAAAATAATCTATTTTCATTTCTTCAGATTCCAAAAGAGTACTAAATTCTTTAAGTTTAATAACATCAAAACAATTATCTTTAGTGATACTTCTAAAAGAACAATCTAATTCAGGCAAATAGCTCATTTTTTGAAACAATTCAAAAGAATGCAAGGACTCTGCACGCGCAATCTCTTTTGCAACAGAAGAATGCTGCATTCTAAAATAAAAAACAGCTCCAATAGACAACAAAACTAAAAAAACTATCAAAACCGCAAGCATTTCAAACATCCTAATCTGAGCTTTTTTTTCCATTAAAAAATTCCAGGACAGGACTGCTGAACAAGATTCTCATTCAACACATTCAAACCATCAACTGCATTTGACAAGGCGATGAACTTATCCCTATCCTCAACAAATGAAGAAGACAAAGACAAATCCCGAGCATTATTCACAATATCCCTTAAATAATCAACATTAGGTGCAGAATAAACACAATCTGGTCGATTTTTAAAAACCATTTCAGATTCAATCAAATCTGCACGAGCTTTCAAAATCTCAGCAACAACTGCAAGTCTTGCAAACCCTTTTTTTAAACCGCACTCAAACATATCTTTATCATGTGCAAAAACAGAAGCAAAAATACAAGAATCGCCCGAATACAACGAAGTATCAGCAATAAAATTCAAACTTCGCTTTTCCTTTTGATAAAAAGTAACTGCTTTTTCAGCAGAATCAACATAAACAACAGAAACATCCTTGTCATTAAATTCGTCAGACAATCCAAAAGGAGAACCATAAGCAATATCCAAAAAAACAAAACGATACTTAACATCTTCCAAAGGAACAATACTCGGAATATCAGACAAAGAAATAATATTTAAAGAAACATCAACTGGCAAAGAACTATTAAGACGCCTAAACAAATTCCAACTTTTAGAATCAGAAGAATCCATAACCAAAAAATACTTATCAGATGGGCTCATCAAAAACAAAAAATTGGCAGCACGAAAAGGCAATTTCCAATCCAAAGACCAGGCAAAAGCTTTACCTGCAGATAAAAAATCAGGAGCGAAAATAATCTTATCCTTAAACTGAGTTGCCTTTCTACCAATCCAAAAATTACAATCACAAACATCTGAACAAGAAAACGCAACACCTCCCTTAGGAATAGTCAATAATTGAGAAGTTCCTCTGCTTTCAACAGCACTGCTAAAAACCGCCTCAAAATCAGTAGAAAGAGATATAGACAATTTTTCAGAACTAAGAGCTCTCTGCTTTTGAACCAAAGAAAAAAAGAAAAACAAAATAACTGCGCCTGCAATCAAAACAAGAATCCAATGAAAATGCAATTCAAAACCCTTTTTATTCACCATACAGAAACTCCGGTCCTATCACCCAAACCTTTAATCCTCAAATCAACAACCCTGCTAATATCAATACAAAAATAACCCTTATCAACAAAAACATCAGAAACAAACAAACCAGACTGCTGTTTGGGCAATAAAAAAACATTTTCAGAACCAGTCTGCCAAACTTCAAATAAAACAGGATACTCATCTTTAAAATCAGAAGCTAAAACTATTTCAGAAGGATAAGAAGAAACAACACACAACTTATTATATCTTTTTGGAACATGCAAAGACAACTTTCTAACACTCCCAAAATCAGGCTTAATCTGTTCAATACCTGAAATTAGTGAAGTCTTAAAATCAAGAAAAGCAACCTGCTCAGAACTCTGCAAAAAATGAGAAATAGCAGAATAACCATAAGCTAAAATCAAAATAAAAACAATAGCTGCAATAACCAAAACAAAAACCTGTCCAATCAACTGAGCTTTTCTCATTTTTTCCTCTTTTTGGCTATTTTTCTCAAAGAAGACAAAACCTCTTCCTGACTTTTCCTAACCAAAGGCCTTGATTTTTTCACAGGAACCTGCTTGATTCTACGCATTTTCTCCCAAACATCAGGAGGAGCTTTTTTCTTAATCCTTTCAACAAAATTATCAAAAGAAACCCAACCAGGCTCTTTAGCAGGTCTAGGAGGACCAATCTTAACCATCTTACGCAAACCCTTAAAATCATTATATTTAGGTCTTGCAACAGGTTTAACAGGCCTAATGGCTTTTGGTTTTTTCTGCAATTTCTTTTTTAACAAAGGACCAAAATGCCTAAAAGCAAAATAACCGCCAATACCTGCACCTACAATCAAAATAACAATACCTAAAATAAACAAAACAGTCTTAATATAAGACTTAGGATGAGATTCAGAATCCAAAGGATTAAATCCTTTTTTAACCTCTTTACCGTCAGACCAGCCATCATTATCACTATCCTTTTCATCAGGATAAGTCCCTGCATTAAACTCCTCAAGATTTGATAATCCATCATTATCCAAATCATAATTTGCATCATCAGGATCATCAGGGTTAAGACCATATTTCAACTCCCAAGAATCATCTAAACCATCACCATCCCTGTCTCTCTGAGACTTTGAACAACCTTTTGAATCAGAAATCTCTCCAAAAGGAGTATCAGGACACTCATCTAACTCATCTGCAACACCATCCTTATCAGAATCCTGCTTAGAACAAATACGATTAATACAAAATAAATTTTTATCACAATCAGAATCCTCAATACAATTCAGACCCAAAGCACATCCAGGGCAAGCACCACCACAATCAACATCAGTTTCAGTAGAATCCAAAACCAAATTTTCACAATGAGTAGGGCTAACAGGCTCTTCTTTAATACCTAAACCAATACTAATTGGAATTATATCACTAATCTCGCCGCCAGCGCCATTATTACACTTAACAAAAAAAGAATAATCCCCCTTTTCAGACTTTTCAATAAAAGCAACATGCGAAAAACCAAACTTACAATCACCAAAACAAACAGAAACATCAAACTCATCTTCACCATAATAACAAAAAGCATGCTTATTAGTCTCGACTCTTAACGCCAAAGGACCATCACTCTGATATCTATCTGAAACACTAGAAACTTTCAAAGGAATAGAAGTATCCACACTAAAACTAACTTTTTTAACAGAAGTTTTTAACTCAGCAATATCCTCACAACCAACATAATAAGAATAATTACCCTGCTCATCAACAGTAAGATTAATCACATGAGAAACTTTCAAAGACTCCCCATAACCTGGAAATTTTAATTCCATGTCATCAAAAACATCAGTAACAGAACTATATCTGCAAAAAGCAGGCTCAGAAACCTGAAGTTTTAATTCAACACCAAACCTCAAATCATCAGGACTAATATAATCAGAAACAACTTCAGGATAAACAAAAGCAGTAATAATCTTGGGAGTTTCAGTATCCACAGTTAACTCAAAAGTCTTTCTAACAGGCTCAAAATCGCTTCCTTTACAATAAACATACAACAAATGTTCGGATTTATTATCCTTGGGAATCTCTATACCATACAAAACATGCTCAGTATTGCCGCTAACATCAAACTTAGACAAATGAGCAAACTCAGAAGCAGGAGGAGGCACAGGAACATCATACAAATACCTGCAGTCAGCTCTTGCAGAAGACTCCACAACAACATCAAACAAATCTTCAGAACTCACACCAAAACTAGGACTCTTAAGCCTAAAATCAGGAGAACCAGTAGCAATAAAAAATACAGACTCCTTTTCAACTTTATTGCCTGCATAATCAGAAGCAAAAACATGCAAAGACTTTTTACCAGAAGACAAACCTGAAACCATGCCTGAAAAAATCCTATCATCATCAGTAGAAAGCAAATTAGCAATATCATTAAAAACATGACTAACAACATAATTATTAACAAAAATTATATCATCAACAGACGCATTAAGCAAAACCTTCTCACTACAAGAAACAGACAAATTTACAACGCCTGCATCAAAGAACGAATTCTCTTCAGGCCTTAATGAAACAGAAGGAACAACAGTATCAACAGTCAAATTAAACTCTAAAGGAAAATCCATAAACAAACCAGTTTCATCTCGAGCATTCAAAGAAAAAACATAAGCTCCATCTAACAAATCCGCATCAGGATGCAAAACATACTCATAATTAAAATCAGAATAAGGCTCAACTGAAAAAGAAACCTGCTCAGATCCTTTAAATAAAGATGCAGAAACAATCTCTGCAGGTTCATTAAAAACAACACGAAAAACAGGATTTTTCTTATTAGTATAATAAGTTCCTTCAAATTCGTTTGCCTGCACAACATAATTCAATATCTTTGGACCAACACAATTTTCACAAGCACTAAAATCAACAGAATTAACAACACCTACATTACGATTAGGATCTACAGTAAAAAAACTCAAGATATTCCTGCCTTCTGATAAACCGGTAATAACATCCTGGCCATCTTTTAACTCAAGATTATCAATATTTAAACGCGAACCATTAATCAAAGCAAAAGAATTAACATCTTCACAAGAACCAACACAAACAAAAGTAAGATAATCAACATTATTAGTAACATCAACACCTTTATCGCCAAAAAATCTCCTGTCCTTTATATTAAACTCTAGAAAAGAATCTCTGCCAGCAGATTTCAAAACAAAAACATTTGCAACAGGAGGGAAAAAATCCTTTTCGCAATTCCGATCATCACAGTCTGCAATCTTATTTGCATCAGCATCTTTAAAACACCTGTTATCAGAATCAGAATAATAACAAACACCAATACCACAAGAATCAGAACTTCTGGAAACAATAGAATTATCAGAACCCAACTCAATGCCATTAACAGGACTTCTGCACTGAGACTTGGAAAAATCAGCACAAACAGCACCAGAACAAGAAACAGCATCTAAAATATTCTTATTAAAAAAACACTCATCATCCTCAGTACTTAAAGCCAAAGCTTTTTCCAAAGAACAAACATCAAAAACCCTATTAAAACCTATGCTATTAGGAATAGAGGTAACAGGTGTCTGCGAGCACAGAGGGCAATTATTGAAGCGCTTATCAATACAGACACCCACCCCTATTGATGAATAAATATCAGACCATTCACAATCTCCTACACCACAAATATCATCCACACAAGCAGATTCAGAATTATAATTAACACAACTCATACTTGGAGAACACTGAAAACAAAAATCTACATTAGTCTTGGAACGATCAAAAAAACAATACGGCTGAGACTCACAAGAACTTTTTTCAGAAAACAAACCAAAATAACCTCCCTGCTCGCAAGAACCAGGAACAATACACTGAGCACGAGGCATGCTAGAAACACAAATTTCATCATCTGAACAAGAAACAGCCCCAATTTTCTGAAATAAAACATTATTATCATTGCAAGACCAGGCCTTATTAAATCTTGAACCAAAAACAAAATCAACTTTTGAATTAAAATTGTTTAAAAAATCATTTCTTGAGCCAGACTTATAACCATACGCTTTTAAGTAATTCATAAATTTATCATAATAAAAACTACTGATGCAAAACTCAGACTCATCTGTTTTAAACCAGCATTCTAAATCACCAAGATTAGTTTCAGCAAAAGCAGGTCTAGAATCAGAACCGCCCGAATAATGCGCAACAATCTTATATCTATAATCAACACCAAACTCTAAATCAGAAGATTCATCAAAATAAGAAGAGCCAGAAACCACAGTATCAATCAACTCAAAATCAGAACAATCGCTTCCACTACAACGAAAAACCTTAACATAATCTGCAGGACAAGGAAGATTAAAAGATAATCTAGCTTTTCTCTTTCCTTTAACTGATTCAGCAATAAAATCCGAAGCCGGCAGTTTAAAACCAGGAACACCACAACCTACAGTCCCTACAGTTTCAGTAATATTAACAACAGCACTTGGAATTCCCTGAGTAGCATTACAAAAAACAGAACAAGTCTGGCCGGCCGGAGGAACACCTATAAAAATAAAATTTTTCTCAGCACAAGAAGCATCATCCTCAAAAGTTCCATTTAAACTAACAGGATCGCAACAACATCCAATCAAAGCATATGAAACATTTGACAAAACTAAAACTAACAAAAAGAATATTCCGCATCCAAACAAAAATTTATCTAACTGCATGAAACACCATAAACAACAATATCTTCATAATCTTTTAAACCGCAATCATCCTCTGCAATAATCCTAAAAGACATGCTGTTAGCCAATAGCTTAGGATTTTCAGGAGACAAATGAAAAGACACAACATCCTCATCAGGGTCAAAAACCCCTAATTTCAAATTCAACTGATTATTAGAAGCAATCAAATAACCATTATTAACAGAAAATCTAGTTCCAATACAAAATTCCTCAGAACTCACCTTATTTGAAATTTCAACTAAAGCAGGAGGCCTGTTTTTTCTTGCAATATAAAACTTAAACGGAATTCCTTTTTGATTTGATCTTTTATCTGCGAAAACAACAACATCATCACACTGCTTTACATCCCTAACAACTGAAACATCAAAACCAGAATATTCTTCAGGATTAAATTTAATCTGAGACACATCAGAATCAATCAAAGACTTAGCATGATAATAAATATTTCCAAAACTTAAAGGCAAATTAACAACAAAATCTTCAATTTCTGCTCTAAAATTATCATTATCATTGATTAAAATAGGCCAATCAACAACAAAAGAAACAAATTCCTTACTATGAAGCTGAGTTATATTCTTTGAAATAACCATATTAACATCAGGATTTCCAAACTGAAAAGACAATCCTGGAAATTTTGTTCTATCAAAACAAGAATCTAATTTGTTCTCAACATAAACCTCAATCATCTCCTGAACAGAATTTCTGCTAAAATCATACAAAGGAGGAAAATCCGGCAAACCAAAATAACCATAAAACCATTCACTGACATTGCCCTGCATAACAATCCATGGAAAATCCTTCCAAGGATAATCAGGAATAACAGAAGTATAAGGGCCGACATTTCCAGAAGGTCTGAGAACAGAATAACTGACAGCAACACCATAATATTCAATAAAATCAACAGGATCATTTGCAATACTTTGCTGAGACTTATACAATCTTCCTCCCTGCATACCCAAAAGAATCAAAGCATCCAAAGCAGAAGAATAAACACAATCCTCAGCATAATTTCTTACAGACTCAACATTAACAGAAGTAATCACACTTTCAGGAACCTGATTAAGTGAATCTTTTAACTGGCGATAAGAAACAACATATAAAGTCAATGCAAAAGCAACCAAAATAACCAAACCCAACACCATAAACAAAGTTACCTGCGCTTTCATGACAACCTCAACTTAGCACTTAAATCAACCCATAAATCAACCAAAGAATCCTCTACTTCCGGAGTTTTTTTAGCAATAACAAGCAAATCGCCAGAATCCTCACATACAGCATTAGAATCCAATGCTAAAACCAAATCACAAAAATTCAAAATCTGCAAATCCTTCA
>JAHWHW010000009.1 GCA_019322995.1 Candidatus Woesearchaeota archaeon
GAAAATTTCTCTGCCAGAAAGAATTTTCTTGCCAGGAAGTCCTGAGAAGTCCATTATTCCTGCAGAACACAAAAGTTCAACAGCTTCTTCCCTTGGAAGCTCAAGATTTTTTGTAAGAATATAATTTCCAGAAATACCATCATGAATACAGCCAATAACAGAAAGACCATATCTTGGAGAAACAATTTGAGTTTGAACCTCCATTAATATTTCTGCTTCAGCCCTTGACTCCTCTGTCTGAGGAACATGAAGATTCATTTCATCACCATCAAAATCCGCATTATAAGGAGCACAAACAACAGGATTTAACCTTAAAGTCTTGTACGGCAAAACTCTAATCTTATGGCACATCATACTCATCCTGTGAAGAGAAGGCTGTCTGTTAAAGATAGCAATATCTCCGTCCATCAAATGCCTTTCAACCTTATAACCTGGCTGAAGTTCTTCTAAAGCAGCTTCTTTAGTTTCATCTGTAATCTTCTTTTTCTTTCCATCAGGCCTTATAATATAGTTAGCACCAGGATATTCTGAAGGACCTTTTTCAACAAATTTTTTCAAATAAGCAGCATTCCACGCATTAACTGTTTCAGGAACACTAAGTTTCATAGCAACAGTCAAAGGAACACCTACTTCATTTATCTGAAGCATTGGGTCAGGACTGATAACAGTTCTAGCACAAAAATTAGTTCTTTTTCCAGCAAGATTATGCCTGATTCTACCTTCTTTAGACTTAATTCTGTCAGTAATAGTTTTTAATGGCTGACCAGAACGATGCCTTGCAGGAGGAAGCTGAGCAATATTATTGTCAAAAAAAGTAGTAATATGATACTGCAAAAGATCCCATAAATCCTCTATAATAATTTCCGGAGCACCTGCATTAATATTTTCAAAAAGTCTTTGATTAATTCTAACAATATCTCCAAGTTTATGAGTTAAGTCATCTTCAGAACGCTCACCTGATTCAAGAGTAATAGAAGGCCTTACAGTTACAGGCGGAATAGGAAGAATAGTCAAAACCATCCATTCAGGCCTGCAGGATTTAGCATTAATTCCAAAAACAGCACAATCATCATCCTGAATTTTTTCAAGCCTTGCCCTTACATCAATCGGACTAAGACGTTTTTCATTTTCAACAAAAGTAGAAGGTTTTTCTAAACTAATTTTATTCTGTTTTGCACGGCAATGAGGACACTTATTAATAGTTTTCAAATCAGAAATCACTTTTTTAACCATAGCCCTTCTTGCTTCAATACCTTCTTCCTGCTCTAAAACATCAAGCTGTTTTGAAATCTTGTTAATCTTATCCTGAGGAATAAGAATCCTACTGCACTCTCTGCAAGTACTTCTTAATAAATCATAAATAATGCTAATAAATTTAATATGAATAACAGGCCTTGCAAGTTCAATATACCCAAAATGACCAATGCATTCTTTAAGTTTAGAACCGCAAGTTTTACATCTAAGACCTGGATCAATAACTCCAAGCCTAACATCCATTAATCCTCCATCAACAGGATAACCCTCTTTATCATAAAGTTCAGGAGTAACAATCTTAGCAGAAGCCATTTTTTTAATCATTTTGGGCGAAAGCACACCAAAAACAATATTAGAAATCTGCTTGAAAACATAATGCTGCATAGATTCAACCCTTTCCCTGGTCATTTCTTCTTTTTTCTCTTCAGCTTCAGTTGGTTCTTCTGAAGATTCCTTTTTTTCTTCTACAATTTCCATAGGCTGTTCTGCTTCATGCACTTCTTTAGTTATTTCTTTTTCCTCAGGCAATTCTTGCTTGTTTTCTTCTTGTTTTTTCTTAGCCATTAGTACTTGCTCCTTAAGTTTAGTTTAGGATAAATACACAATGATTTAAACTCATCTAAAATTAATTTAAAAGCATAACTTATTTCAACATCATTAACCTCAGCATTATCCCCGCAAACAGGACAATATCTTTTATCTTTGTAAGAATCATAAATAGCAATCACACCGCAGGATTCACAAACAGGCACAGTGGTCTTGTCAGAATCAAATCTTTCTTTTAACAATAATGAAGCTCCATGAGCAACAAAAGTATCTTTTTCCATTTCACCTAATCTAAGTCCACCTTCTTTAGCTCTTCCTTCTGTAGGCTGTCTTGTCAAAAGCTGAATAGGACCTCTTGCCCTTGCATGAATTTTATTAGCAACCATATGCCTAAGTTTTTGATAATACATATTACCAACAAAAATTCTTGCAGTAAACTGCTCTCCAGTCATACCATTATAAACTGCTTCAACACCTGTATCTCTAAAACCAAGAGACAATAATTCTTTTCTAATATCCTCCTCGTTTTCAGAATCAAAAGTAGTACCATCAATATATCTTCCAGATAAAGCTCCTGTTTTTCCAGCTATTAATTCAATAAGATGAGAAACAGTCATACGGCTAGGAATACCGTGAGGAGTAAACAATAAATCAGGTTTAATTCCTGATGCAGTAAAAGGCATGTCACTTTCAGGAACAATAAGACCTACAATACCTTTTTGACCGTGCCTGGAAACAAACTTGTCACCAATCTCAGCAATTCTCTGGTCCCTAACTCTGACCTGAACAAGCTTATTGCCTTCTTCATTTTCAGTAATCAAAACCATATCAACCACACCTTTTTCTCCGTGCCTAAGAGAAATAGATGATTCCCTTCTAATGTTTGATGCAAGTGAATACTCATCTAATGAACTTAAGAATCTAGGAGGAGAGGTTTTTCCAATCACAACATCCTCTTCTTTAACAACAGCTTCTGGATAAATAATACCATCATCTTCAAGAAGCCTGTAATCTTTTTCACTTTTATAACCCTTAACTTCTTTGTCAGGAACGCAAACCTCATCCATTAACCCGCCTGAATACCTTAATTCTTCAGCAATAGCAGGCCTGAAATAAGAACTTCTTGCAAAGCCCCTTTCAATAGAACCCTTATTAAGAATAACCGCGTCTTCCATATTATAACCCTTGTAAGACATAACTGCAACAACAATATTTTGTCCTGATGGATGATTTTCATAATGAGATAATTCATGCATAACAGACTGGACAATAGGAACCTGAGGATAATGAAGAAGATTAACATCCATGTCAACTCTTACAGGAAAATTAGAAGTATAAAGACCAATAGAATGTTTTTGGTTTTTGCTGCCAATACTTAATCTAGCTGCCTGAATATATTCTCCAAATGGAACAAGAGTGGTTACATAACCCAACATAACCAAAGGAGAAATCTCAAGATGAGTATGTTCTGCTGTTAAATCTTTTTCATGAAAAGCAACAAGAGAATTTTCCTCTTCAGCAGCATCAAGATACTCAATAATACCCTGTTCAACCAAATCAGACCAAGAAAGCTCACCTTTTTCCAATTGTTTAATATGCTTATCAGTAAGAGAAGGAATTCCGTCCTGAACAACAATCAAAGGTCTTCTAGTTCTTCCTTTAAGAATTTCAATAAAAATCTGGTCAAGATCATTTTCATAAGTAATATTAAGATTAGTAGGAATAACCCCGCTTCTCCTGTCAGTCCTGACTCTAGTTAAAAACTCATCCCTATTATTAACATTTCCTACAAAATTCCCATTTAAAAAAACTTCAGTCATTTGTATTAAGTCCTGCGTTTTTAAGCAGTTTTAAAACCTCTTCAATAGGCATGTCTTTTGAAACATTTGCAAGCAATGCAAAATTTTTCTTAAGACCAATGTTAGTTCCTTCAGGAGTTTCACTAGGGCATAATCTGCCCAGATGAGTTGCGTGCAGTTCTCTTGCCTGGAAATTTTCCTGCGAAGCAGACAAAGGACTTGCAACTCTTTGCAAATGCGATAAAGTCAAAAGATTATTAATTCTCTGAATTCTTTGAGAAATACCTTTTCTTCCTCCAGCCCAATTACCTGTAGCCATAGAAGAATAAATTCTTGATGTTAGAAGTTTATCCCTAATAATAACTTTTATACTTGGAAACTTTCCTCTTTTAACCAATCTCTGAAAATTATACAATATATCTCCAATAAGAATTTTTAAGTTCATTCTGAACAAATCAGCCAGCAAGTCTCCTGACATTTTCACTCTCTTGTTCATATAATGATCTTTGTCATCCTGAGGAATCTCGCCAGTAGAAACAGCAATAAATTTTTTCAGCATCTTACACAAGTTCTGTGCTTTTTTAATTCTTTTTTCTTTAGAAGTTCCAACATTAGGAAGAAGATACTTGTCAATAATTTCCTGAATTCTTTCAAGTCTTATCTCTTTTGACTGTGTTATGCCTACTTTTTTAGCAATATAATCCATAGCATCTTCAGGATTTTTAATGTTAACAAATTCAAACATGTTAATAAGAACTTCATCATATTGTTTTTTATCAGAAATAAACTTCATAATATCTTCATCTTTAACAAGTCCAAGAGCCTTTATAACCACGATTAGAGGAATTCTTTTAACTCTAGTAAAAGTTAGATAATAAATACCATCTTTTAATCTTTCAATTGTATGAGGAATCTTATACTGTCCTTTTTCAGAAAAAAGTTTGCCAGTATATTCGCTGACACCAATTTTTTGTTTTTCTACAATAAACCTATTTGAAGCTAAATCCTCAATATTAACAAGAACTCTTTCAGTTCCATTAATAATAAAAAATCCTCCAGTACAATCAGGGTCTTCGCCTGATTCAATCAATTCATTCCTATCCATTTTAGTCAAATGACATCTATTGCTCTTAAGCATTATAGGAAGGTTTCCGATTTGAGTTGTAAGAGTTTCCCTTTGAACATCATTAATATGAGAAGAAACCTCAAGAAAAATAGGGGCTGCATAACTAAGTTTTCTTAATCTTGCCTCAACAGGTAGAATATTTCTTTTGCTTCCGTCTGCCTCTGTAATTTCAGGCATCTTAACTTCAATTTTATCAAGCCTGATTTTAAAAGATTCAACATTTGGAGGAATAATTGTAGGCTCTATTAACTTGTTTTCATTAATTATGTTTTGAAGTTCTTTTGTAACAAAATAATTAAAACTTGCAATATCTGATTTAACCAGAGAATTTTCTTCAAAATATTTTTTAATCAATGTTTTTGCATAGTTTGGCATGATTATAACCTTTTAATTGCTGACAACTCTCCTGTAAAAAATTGTTTCTCCTGCAGTAGGACTTTTACGTGTGATTTTAATAATATCTCCGTCTTTAATTTTAATATTTTTAATAGCAGGATCTGTTTTTAGAATCTTGGGAAGCTCTTTGCCAGAAAGTTTTAGAGTGTCGCTGATTTTTTTCTTTTCAGCTTCGCTGACTAAATTATGTTTTGGAACAAGTGAATGTTTGGTAATATCGATTTTTTTTGCCATTTTTTCTCTTATGAACATCACGGGCCGGACGAGATTCGAACTCGCGACCACTTGATGCCTTTTTTAATTAATTAAAAGTCAAGTGCTCTACCAGGCTGAGCTACCGGCCCTTATGATACTGTTTGCACTAGCTGTTAATATGAAATGTGAATTAAAGCGAATCATCTCCTCACGCAATTTATTTTCCCCTCAATAATACTGGTGATTAAATAGAGGACTAAATAGTCATTTAAAAAGCTTTCGGTATTTTGGGAATTTTTTTCATTTAAAGACTGAAAAATCATAAAAAATATAAATTGCTTGTTTTTTTGAATTTTATATGAATATAGCTGTTATAGGTCTGGGATATGTAGGGGGAACAGCAGCAGCATGCTTTTCTGATATTGGCCATAATGTTTATGGAATAGACCATGATGAAAATAAAGTAAAACCTTATCTTTTAGGAAAAGCTCCTTTTTATGAAAAAGGACTTGATTCATTAATACGCGCAAATTTAGATGAAGGCAGATTAAAATTCACAACAAAAATTTCTGAAGGCATAAAAAAAGCAGAAGCAATTGTAGTTGCAGTTGGAACACCGCCTTTACCAGACGGAAGACCAGATATAACTGGAATGGAAAAAGTAGCAAAAGAGATTGGAGAATCACTGGATCATTATGCGGTAATTATAGAAAAAAGCACTGTTCCTATCAGAACTGCAGAAACAATGGATAAAATAATGAGCGAACATTTATCTGAAGATTTGTATTCATTAGCAGCCTGCCCTGAGTTCTTGCGCGAATCAACAGCAGTTTATGATTTTATGAATCCAGATAGAATAGTAATGGGAACAGATGATGAAATAGCTGGACAAAAATTAGTCGAATTATACAAAGACATAACTGCTCCTGTTCTTCATACTTCAATCAAAGCAGCAGAAATAATAAAACATGCTTCAAATGCATTTCTATACATGAAAATCGCATTTGCATACAGTGTTGGCCAGTTATGCGACGCAGAAGGAGATGTAAATGCTGAAGAAGTTCTAAAAGGAGTTGGATTAGACAAAAGAATTGGAGAATCATTTTTACAATTAGGTCCTGGTGTTGGAGGAATGTGTTTTCCAAAAGATTTGGATGCATTTATTTCTATTTTTAAACAATATGATGTTTTTCCAGGATTGTTTGATGCTGTAAGAGAAGTTAACAAATATCAAAAAGACGTTTATTTTAACAAAGTTGTCAATGCTTTTGACGGCGACATATCTAATAAAAAATTAGGAATTCTTGGACTTGCATTTAAGGCAGGAACAGATGACATGCGAATGTCTGCATCAATAGATATAATAAAAGCATTGAAAGGAAGAGGGGCAAAAATAATTGCATATGATCCAAAAGCAATGGAAAACGCAAAAAAAGAACTGCCTTTTATTGATTATGCAAAAAATACAGAAGAGGTTTTAGACAATTCTGAAGCATTATTAATATTGACAGAATGGCCTGAATTTAAAGATTTGGACATTATAAAAATGAGAGACAAAGTAGATAAGATTATTGACGGCAGAAATTTATATAAAACAAAAAGAATGATAGAATTGGGTTATAAATATGATTCAATGGGAAGACCATTAAAAGCATTTTCTAAGAAATCTTCTTAAAATAATCAATTGTTTTTTTAATACCTTGTTCAAAAGAAACCTTTGGCTCCCAATCAAGTTTTGTTTTTGCAATAGTTATATCCGGCTTTCTTTTAGGAGGGTCGTCTTTTGGAAGCTCTTGAAATTCTATTTCAGATTTTGAACCAGTTAATTCAATGATTTTCTTTGCAAGTTCAATCATAGTCATTTCAACAGGATTACCAAGATTAACAGGACCAATAAAATTTTCAGTATTCATCATTTTATACATTCCTTTAACCAAATCCTTTACATAACAAAAACTTCTAGTTTGATTTCCATCACCGTAAATTGTTATAGGCTTGTTTTCCAAAGCCTGAGTAATAAAATTAGGAATAACTCTTCCGTCATTTTTTGCCATGTTAGGACCATATGTATTGAATATTCTTACAATTTTTGTGTCAACTTTGTTTTGTCTATTATAGTCCATCATTAAACATTCTGCAACTCTTTTGCCTTCATCATAACAAGAGCGAATACCAATAGGATTAACATGACCCCAATAAGATTCTTTTTGCGGATGTTCATTGGGTGAGCCGTAGACTTCAGAAGTAGATGCCTGCAAAATCCTCGCTTTGCATCTTTTTGCCAAACCAAGCATATTAACAACACCAACAGTAGAACATTTAATTGTCTTAATAGGATTAAACTGATAATGAACAGGAGCTGCAGGACAAGCAAGATTATATATTTGATCAACTTCTAAATGCAATGAATGAACAATGTCATGACGAATAAATTCAAAATCAGGATTATTCATAAGCTCTTTAATGTTTTTTTTAGAGCCAGTAAAAAGATTATCAACACAAATAACCTCATTATTTTTTTCAAGAAGATATTTGCATAAATGACTGCCAATAAAACCTGCACCACCAGTAACAAGTATTCTCATTGTATTATATAATATATAGTGATTTAATAATTTTATGATTTTAAACAAAAATAATAGAAAAAACTTATATATTCCTGAAATAATAATACAAGCATGCAGATAGAAATAGATACTTCAAAGACAGTTGAGGAAAACGCAGCTTTTTATTTTGAAAAAGCAAAAAAAGCCAAAAGAAAAATACAGGGTGTGAAAAAAGCACTTCTTATGTTTGAAAAAGAAAAAAAAG
>JAHWHW010000010.1 GCA_019322995.1 Candidatus Woesearchaeota archaeon
TCTTCTTCTATTTTCAGCAAACGATTATATTTAGCTAGTCTTTCTCCTCTGCATGTTGCTCCTGCTTTTATTTGTCCGCATCCTATGCCAACAGCCAGGTCTGCTATAAATGAATCATTTGTCTCTCCTGATCTATGAGACACCATTACATTCCATTTTTGTTTCATTGAAATACGTGCTGCGTCCAATGATTCGCTTAAAGTTCCTATTTGGTTCATTTTTAGCAGCAGGCAATTACAGGCGTCTGTTATTATTGCTTTTTGTATTCTTGCTGTGTTTGTGCATAATAAATCATCTCCTACTATTTGAATCTTGCGTAATTTTTTGTTTAGTTTTGAAAAGCTTTTAAAGTCGTTTTCTTGAAATGGGTCTTCTATTGAGATTATGGGATATTCTTTGCATAGTTCAGAATATTTTCCTATTAGTTCTTCTGTGTCAAGTTCTTGTCCTTCTAAGTAGTATTTTCCATTTCTGTAAAATGATGTTGCTGCTATGTCTAATGCTATTTTTACTTTTTTTTGATATCCCAGGTTATGAACTGCATCCATTATTAGGTCTAATGGTGTTTTGTAGCTGCCAAGCATTGGTGCAAATCCTCCTTCATCGCCTATGTTCACTGCGTTTTTTCCGTATTCTTGTGTTAGTATTTCTTTGAGTTCAGTATAGGTTTCTGAGCCAATTTGCATTGCTTGTGCAAAGTTTTTTGCTCCTACTGGCATTATCATGTATTCTTGTATTTCTAGTGAGTTTCCTGCGTGTTTTCCTCCGTTGATTACATTGAATGATGGAACTGGCATTTTTATTTTTTTTGTTTGATAAACCGAGCTTATGTATTTGTATAAAGGTATTCTTTGTGCAAGTGCTGATGCCCTGTAGCAGGCCATGCTTACAGATAGCATTGTATTTGCTCCTAATATTGATTTTTTTTGTGTATTGTCTATTTCTAGAAGAATTTCATCTGCGTGTTCTGTGTGTTTTTGTTTTAGTTTGTGTGCTATTTCAGTATTTATTTTTTTTATTGCTTTAAGAACTCCTTTGCCGTGGAATTTTTTACCTCCATCTCTGAATTCTATTGCTTCGTTTATGCCTGTACTTTTTCCAGAAGGAACACTTGCTGTTGAAATTCCATCAGCGGTTTTTACCGAGGTTTCTATTGTTGGGATTCCTCTTGAATCTAGTATCATTCTTGCTTTAATATTCTTTATTTTGGTCATTTTCCTCTTTTTAATATCCTTATAGAAATTAGAATTTTTAAATGTTGTGGTAAGAAAAATAATTATCCTATATAACTCATTTCGCCTATTTTTCTTTTTAGCTTTTTCAGTCTTGCTGGTTTTTTGATTGATAAGGTATGATCTTTTTGTATTTCTTCTTCAAGTTCTTTTATTTCTTTTTCTAATTCTGAAATGTTTACATTTATTCCTATTTTTTTGTTTAAAATTCTTAGTATTTCTTTTGCTCCGTTTACTCCTAAGTACATTGGATGAGCATATGTTTCAGCTAGTAAGGTTACTGCAGGAATTTTGTGTTTTTTCGCTAATCCTAGTAGAAGTCCTGACACTCCCACTATAGGCCCTATTGCTCCGTATATGTTTTGGTTTATTTTCATTCCTTTGGAATATTTTTTGATTGTTTTTAAGCAGTTTCCTGTACAGTATATTGCTGGTTTTTTTGGTATTTCTTTTAATGCTACCCCTCCCAAAGTTATTATTTGCTGACCGTTGTAATTTTGTAAAAGTTTTATTACTGATTCTGAAAATCTATAGCTTGCAGCTTCTTCTACTGGCTGGACATCTCCTGACAATAACAAAAGGTCATGTCTTTTTTTCTTTAGTTCTTTGTGGTATATTTCTATTCGTGGAAGTTCAACTAGGTTTTTTTCATTTACAAATACTGAGTTTGGATAGAAATCAGATTCAAATTCTCCTATTTTTTTAGCATTTAAGTCGTCTATTATAAAATCTACTGCTACTTTGCCTACATTCCCTATTCCTGGAAGCCCTTCTATAAGTATTGGCTTTCTTATGTTTAGTTTTTGTGCAGTTTTATTTAGTTTCCACATTTTCTTTTGCTTTTCTCCGGTATTTTCCGTATTTGTCTTTAGGCGAGTATTTTGGAGGTTTAATTGAAATTGTTTTTTCTCCACATTCGCATATTTCTTTAATTGTGTATTTGTCGCATTTTTTGCATTTGAGTATTTTCTTCATTATTCTTTTTCTGTTCTTTTGAACTCAAATGTTGCTTTTTGTTTTTTTGATTCTTTTTCTGCTTTTTCTATTGCTTGTTTTAGAATTTTTTCTGCTTCTTTGTAATCATCTGATTGTATTGTTATTGAATAAATTCCAGCCCCTTTGTATTTTATCGCAGATTTCCCTTTTAGTGATTCTACTTTTTTAAGTATGTCTTTTACTACTTCTACTCCGTTTGAAGCTGTGCTTGATATTTTTATTTCTCCGCCGATTTCTATTTGTTTTGGTTTTATTCTTTGTTTTATAAGTGTAATTAATTCTGAGGATAGTTTTTTGTTTAAAAAATCTTCTAGTTTCATCTTGTCTTGTGATGCTTCTTCAAATGCTGTAAAAAGTGAATCGTATTTTTCAAATAGTTTTGATATTATTTCTTGATACAGTTCTTCTGGTTTTTTCTTTTGTTGCTTTGCAAGATATATAATTATGTTCTCTGCTAGTTGTTCTTGTTTTATTTGGTTTAGTTTTGTGCGTTTTTGTTTTTCGTTTACTCTTCGCAATGACAAATCTATATGTCCTTTTTCTTTGTCTATTTTCAGAACTTTGCAAACTACTTTTTTGTTTTCTACAACATAATCTCTTATGTTTCTTATTCTTCCTGGAGCTATTTCAGATATGTGTATTAGTCCTGTTTTGTTGTATTCATCTAAAGTTACAAAAACAGAGTGATAATGTACTGCAGTTACTGTGCATAGAACTAGTTCATCTTCTTGTGGAAAGCCTTTTCTTTTAAGCAGCAATAAAATCCCCCCGATTTCAAAATCGATTTTAAAATTTATTCAAGCACTTCAAGTACTCTTGCTTTTACTTTGCTTTTTCCGCCTGTTGGTTCTGCCAGTGCTTTTCCGCAGACCAGGCATTTTACTTTTGTGGACGCTTTTCCAAACATTATTTGTTCGTTTTTGCATTTAGGACATCTTATCTTGATGAATTTTGATTTTGTTTCTTTTATTTTTTTCATTTTTTCCTCCAGGAAAAATGAATCTTAAAAAATTTGTTTAAAATTTTTTGTTGTTTCATTTGAATTCTACCTTTTTTGCTCTCCATGCTTTTCCTACTGTGTGTGATTTCTTGCATACTGTGCAAGTGTATCGTAAATCTATTTTTTTGGTTTGTTTTTTTCCGGTCATTTTGAATTTGCTTGCAGCAGGTCTTGAATATCGGCCTGTGCTTCCTTTGCCCATTCTTCCTCTTCGTTTTGCTCTTTTTTTGCCTCCATAACTCATTGGATGAGCAGAGCCCATGGTTCTTTTTTTAGCTTCAGCTACCTTGTGTTCTGTGTGCTTTTTGCATTTTGGACAGTATGTTTTTCGTATTTTAGGTAGTTTCATTTTTTTCCTCTAAAAAAATAAATCTAAAAAACCAGAGTTTTTTGCTGGTTCATGATAGAATATGAAATAGGGTCTATTTAAAAAGCTTTTCCTTTATTCTGGCTGCGTTGAAAATGTAGGTTAGCAGCCTTTAGTCAAATTCTATGTGTTGCATTATTAGGCTGACAAGGGGGGTGGTCCCACCCGGGGAAAGTCAACCATTATTCTTTCTTGCTAGAATTTGAAGCTGCTAATCCGAGCCTTTAGGCGAGTTTTTCAACGCAGCGCCTTTATTCTTCTATTTCTGCTTTTCCCTGTTCTATTAATATTCCGGCAATTTCAGAAGGTACTTCAGCTATTTCTTCTTCTTTATAGGGCCCATATGTTTCCAGTTCTTCTCCTATGAATTGTTCTGTTGCCTGGATTATTTTTATTTTTTGTATTTTTTTTTTCTGTTCTTCTGAAGAAATTTCTTTTTTGTTTTGTTCATCAGAAATAGTTTTTTTAGGCAAATCATCTAATTCTGTTTTTTCGTCAGATTCATTTAAGTCTGTTGTTTTTTTATCGTTTTTTAATTCTGGTGTTATTATTGATGTGTTTTCAGGAATTGAAGAATGTGATTCGTCTAAATTTAATATTGCTTCTGTGTTTAGTTCTGGTTCTTTTAGACTTAATACTTTTGCAAGTATCCCTGTTCTGAAATTATCAAATATTTTACAGGTTTGTTCAAAGAATTTTTTTTCAGAATCCAAAAGGTTTGATGTATCTATTATATCTGAGTTTGTTCTAGATTTATTCAGAGCCATATTTATTATTTTTTTCTCTCTTCTTTCATATATTTCTTTTATTATTTTTTTGATATTCTGTAGCTGGACTTGAGTGTTATCTTTTTCATCTATTGAGAATATATCATTTTTATGTGATGCTTCCTGTATTATTTTGGTTTTTTCTTTTATATAATTGATTACATTGTAATAAAATATTTCATCCAACTCGCATAATTCTTCTTTGTTTTTTTCTGCGCGAAGTATTTCATATAATGTTTCATATGTTATTGTTATAGAATCTTCTTCCATTTTACCCCCGCCAATGCAAAGGTCTGATAGTATTTAAGCTTTTAGATTTTCTAGTATTCTATTCCTCTTCGTGCATCTATTCCTTTTTCCCAAGGGTGTTTTCGCATTTTTATTTCGCTTACTAAATCTGCTCTTTCAATAATTTGATGTGGAGCATCCCTTCCTGTTAATATTAATTCCACATTTTCTGGTTTTGTATCTATTAATTTTAATACAGATTCTATTTCTATCAATCCTTTATGCATTGCACAGTTTATTTCATCCAGTATTACTATGTTATAATCTCCTGAATTCACTATGTTAAATGCATGTTCCAAAGCTCTTCTGGCAGGTTCTTTTTCTGCCTGGTCTGGTAAAAAATTATAATCTCCTCCTGATTCTTTTAGTTCTCCCTGGCCGTCAAATTCAAACATTTTTAGCTGAGTGTCAGTTATTGCTTCTTTTCCAAACTGAACTAAAGTCATATTAGGTATGTATTTTTTTACACTGAATAATTCTCCTGTGTCTCCGCTTTTTAGAAATTGTATCATATAAATTTTGTATCCTTGGCCTACTGCTCTGAGTGATAAACCTAATGAACAGGTTGTTTTTCCTTTTCCTTCGCCTGTGTATACTTGTACAAGGCCTAGATTTTTCATAAGCTGCATCTTGAGAATCCGCAGGAAGGACATGTTGCACATCCTTCTTTGAATTCCATTTTTGTTTTGCATTCAGGACAAAGATTTTGTTGTTTTTTTTCTGGAGATTTTTCTTCTTTTTTTTCTTTGCTTTCAGTTTTATTATCATTTTTTTTGCTTGTTTCTACATTTAGTATTTGTTCTTCTCTGCTTCCATCTCTGTACACTGTTACTCCTTTGCATCCTGTTTCATATGCCATAAGATATACTTTTTCCACTTCAGCAGGTGTTGCTGTGCTTGGAAAATTCACTGTTTTGCTTACTGCATTGTCAGTATATTTTTGAAATGCTGCCTGCATTTTAACGTGCCATTCAGGGCTTATGTCAAATGCAGTTACACAGACTTTTCTTATGTGTTCAGGTATTTCGTTTATGTCTTGTATGCTTGATTTATTTATGGTTTTTTGGATTAACTCTTCTGAGTATATTCCTTCTTCCCTAAGTATTTGTTTAAAGTGTTCATTAACATAAACTAGTTCTTTTCCGCCCATTACTCGTTTCATGTAAGCAATGGAAAATAATGGTTCTATCCCTGATGAGCAGTCTGTTATCATGCTTATTGTTCCTGTTGGCGCGATTGTGGTTCTTGCTGCGTTTCTGATTGGTTTTTTGTCTCTGTATATGCTTTTTTGTATGTTTGGAAAAGGTCCTCTTGCTGCTGCTAAATCTTCTGAAGCTTTTTTTATTTCATCGTCTACAAATTTCATTGTTTTTTCTGCTAATTGTATTGCTTCGTCTGAATTATAGGGTATTCTTAATTGATAAAGAAGATCTGCCCAGCCCATTATTCCTATGCCTATTTTTCGGTTTGCTTTGGTTATTTCTTCTATTTCTGGTAATGGTAGATTGTTCATATCTATTACATTGTCCATAAAGTGAACCGAATGTTTGCAGGTTTCTCTTAATTCAACCCATTTTAAATCTTTTTTTTCTTTGTTCACAAATTCTGCAAGATTAATTGAACCTAGATTGCAACTTTCATATGGAAGAAGTGGCTGTTCCCCGCACGGATTTGTGCTTTCTATTTCTCCTACTTCTGGAGTGGGATTGTATTTGTTTATTTCGTCTATAAATACTATTCCTGGCTCTCCGTTTTTCCATGCCATTAAAACTATTAAGTCAAATACTTTTTTTGCATTAAGTTTTTGAACTATTTTTCTGGTTCTTGGACTTATTAAATCGTAATCTTCGTTGTTTTTTACTGCTTGCATGAACTCTTCGGTTAATGCTACAGATATGTTAAAATTATTCAGTTTGTTTGTTTTTTCTTTTGCTACTATAAATTCCATTATATCGGGGTGGTCAATGCGGAGTATTCCCATGTTTGCTCCTCGTCTTTTTCCTCCTTGGTTTATTGTATTGGTTGTTGTGTCAAATACATGGATAAATGATAATGGTCCTGATGCTATTCCTTTGGTTGATATAACTATGTCGTTTCTCGGTCTTATTTTTGAAAAATTAAATCCTGTGCCTCCTCCGGTCTGATGTATTATTGCTGTTGCTTTTACTGCATCAAATATTTCTTTTATACTGTCTCCTACTGGAAGTACAAAACACGCAGATAATTGCTGTAAAGGTGCTCCTGCATTCATTAATGTTGGACTGCATGGCATAAATCGTCTTGATGTAATTTCATTGTAGAATATTTTTTCTGTTTCTTCAGCATTTCCTCCATAACGCGTGTCTGCTAATGATATGTTTTCTGCTACTCTTTTGAATAATTCTTCTGGTGTTTCTATTACTGTTCCTTTTGGGTCTTTTAGAAGATATCTTGCTTTTAATACTGATAATGAATTTATTGATAACTTAAGTGATGTTGGTTTGCCTAGTATTGCGATTCTTGCATCTCTTACTTCTTTATGTTTTTGTCGGTATAATATATAAGCTCTAGCTGTTTTTACATGTCCTTGGTCTATTAAGACTGTTTCTACTATGTCTTGGACTTCTTCTACTGTAGGTATTTTTTCTCGGAATTTCTTTTCAATTACGTGTTCTACTTGTCTTGAAAGTTCATCTGCTCTTGTTCTGTCTTTTCCTCCTACTGCAACTGCTGCTTTGTATACTGCATTGGATATTTTTACTCTGTCAAACGGCTCCAGGTTTCCATTTCTTTTTTTTATTTGTGTTAATACCATGCTCCTAACCTCCTGTTTTAAATTGATTATTTTTGGTTTTTTTATTTTCTAATTTTTTTCTTTTTTTTTGATTTTATTTTATTTGATCTTTTTTTTGACTTTGTTTTTTGAGTTTATTTTATTGACTTTATTTGACTTTATTTTTGATTTTTTAGGTTTATTTTCTTGACTTTGTTTGATTTTGTTTTTTGAGTTTATTTTATTTGATTTTTAATTTTTTTGTTTTTATTTTTAAACTTTTTTCTGACTTTTTCTGATTTTTTTAATTATTTCTTTTGATTTATTTTTTTAACTTCTTTTGCAAACTGACTTACATCTGTAAATCTTCTGTAAACAGAAGCAAATCTTACATAAGCTACGGGATCCAGAGATAATAGTTTATCTATTACCATTTCGCCTATTTTTCTGCTTGTTATTTCTGTTTTTCCTTTTTTTCTAAGCTCTGATTCTATCTCATCTACTGATTGTTCTATTTTTTCTCTTTTAACAGGTCTTTTTTCACAGGCTTTGAGCATTCCTGTAATTAGTTTTTTTCTTTCAAATTGCTGAATTACGTTGTTTTTCTTTATTACAGATATATTTGTGTCTTCTATTCTTTCATAAGTTGTAAATCGTTTTAAACATCCTGGACATTCTC
>JAHWHW010000011.1 GCA_019322995.1 Candidatus Woesearchaeota archaeon
TAATTGGTGGGTTGATGAATATAGAGATATAAAAATTAGAAAAACATAGTTTATATCCTTATACTAATCTCCGCGTGTATAACTGTTTAAATTTTTTCTTCTAACTATTAACTTGATTTATTAAAAGAATAACAAAAAATTGCCAATAAACTATAAGCTCGCCTAACTCCAACCTAAAGGTTGGAGTATTACGGCTCGCTATTCATGTTGGCAATTTTTTGGGATAGAAAATTTCGACCTAAAGGTCGGGGTATTAAACCCCCTGAAAATTTCTAGTTGAAATTTTCTATAATAATCACTCAAAAACCGGATTAACATCTCCAAAAGTAATCTGCTCAGGAAATTCTTTCATTATCTTATAACCATACGGATAAGGCATGCTATGGAAAAGTATTGCCCTATTATCCTTATCCTCTTTTAGCCATTCTTTTATTGATTCATAATCATCTCTACTGAAAACCCTTGCACCAATTGCTTTTGCACTAACTTCTCTTGCCTTATCAGTAATCTTATGCATGTCATAAAACTCACTAATACCTATAAAATAAACTTTTAAGGGGTAATGCTGCTTTAAAATTCTAAAATACCTTGAAGGAGTGTCATAATATGAAAAAGAATATTTTTTCTTATCCGCAACATCACTCACAATAAAAGTCTCATTCAAATAAAAAGTAACAGGCCTATTACCCAAAATAACATTATATCCCTGGTAATTAATAGGAGGACTGCCAAAAACATCAGCACCAGAACCCAATAACAAAGGATAATACTTATCAGGAAAACTAATAGAAGTAATACCCCTATCGCTTAAATATTTTGCAGCCTTGGCCTTGCCAGGATGATCTCCACAACCAATAACAAAAGAAGCATTATATCTGACAGCCTGCTCAACAAGCATATTAATACCATGAGTATCAACAATAATCACAACATCTTCTCTTAAAAAACGATTAGTAGGATAAGAAACCTTATCCCAAGGAACCTCAAACCTAAAAACACCTTTTTCATCAGGAGCATACCATTTATCACCAATCTTAACAACAACTGTTCCAGGAGCAGTATAATGAGTAAAACCAACCTGCCTCATCTCCTTAATACGCGCACCTTCATGCCAGCCAATCTCAGGAAACAAATCACTCCTATTATTATTCAGACGCTCAGAAAAAACAGACAACAACTTATCACGGTCAAGCTCATATTCAGTCAAAAGCTCCAAACGGTCAGCCCTATAAAACGGAGAAAAAAACAACTGATAACTAAGCCAATCTCTATTAACACGGTCAACCTGAGAAACAAGAACATCATCAGCATCAATAATCCTCTTGGATTTTCCAATAATCATCTTAGTAGCATTTTTTGGAAAAACAGGATTAACATCTACTTCAGAAAGCTCTTTTTCAAACTTAATCTGCTGGTTTAAAGCTAAACGTTCATCCATCTTAGCCCGAAAATCATTGCCAACACGCTTCCACCACTTTGAAGCCTTAAGAAGATATTCTTTTTTGCTGCGACCACAACCAATAGAAGCAATAGTCTCTGCAACTACTGCCTTTTCCTCATCAGAAACATACTTAATATTGTCATAATATTTTAAAGAATCACAAATCAAAGAATCATTATTAGTAATCCTGCCCAAAACAAGACAAAGATCGCCTTTTGCAAAATCAGAAATATTTTCTTTCAGAAGTTTAAAAGAATATTTTAAAAATTTATCTCTTGGAATTCCAGAAACATCCAAAATATAAGTATAATTCATATTTTGAGAATAAACATCAATCTGATTAACCTTTTTATTAATAATCTTGTTTAAATCATTCTCAGAAACAGAGCCAGTTTTCTTAATATCGTCATCAATAATAATCACAGGGGCAGAAACAATATTATATTTCTCAGTCAGCATATTAATCAAAGGCTCATCTGAATAATCCTTATCTATAGACAAAACAACCACGGAATTTTCATAACCCTGAGAAATTTTTTCCAAAATAAAACCCATTCTCTCGCTCTTATAATCATCAATCTCATAAAAATACAAAATAGGAATATAAGGACGATTACACTCTTTATTAATCTGCTCAATCAAACTTAAAAATCTCAACTCCAGCAAAAAATACTTTCTCTTTAAATAATCAAAATCCTTTCTATTAAAAAAAGAAAATCGAGAATATGAACTTAATTCTGTCCCAACTTTGCCAATTTCTTTTTTCAAATTGTTTATCCTTGAATTCATAACAGAACATTTATCGCCGTCAAAAATGTCCGAAAATAAAGCCTCTGCCAAATACGCATCAGTGCTTATCTCATGCTCAGCAATAACAGAATTAACAGCATCCAACCTGATAAAATCAAGACCATAATTCAAGAGAATACCTGCAATAAAAATAACAATAGTCAAAATTAAACTCATAATCAAAACATGTTTAGATTCCATTTTTATTTAATCATAAGGTTTTTTAAAGTTTCATAATCTGTAAAACCCTGTTTTTTGACATCATAATCAATAACCAAACTTGGAGACATCTCTATATCATAATACTGCTCAAGAAATTTCAATTCATCTGCATAATCTCGTTCAATTGCGAAAACACGAATACCTAAATCCTCAACAAGTCTGTCAAGAACATTTCCCTGGTCCAAAGAATCAGGATCATTCCTGCTGTAATAAAACAAAACAACAGTTTCATCAATGCTGCACTCTTTTTTCAGCTTATGATACAAAATAAAAGTCTTAATCTGCATCAAATGGTATTTTCTCTTAAGAAAATTATAATTTTCTCTTCCTAAATCATTCTCTGCACTAGAAGAAGCCAGCAATTTGCCTAATTTCCACAATTCACTTGAAAGAGAAGCCAGCCTAATCTTAGACAAATCACAATTATTATCAAAATCCTCAAACAATTCCTGCTCAATCAAATAAGACTCTGTTGTTAATTCACTATTCTTGATAATCTTATTTATTTCCTTCAACTCGGGATTTGAAAAAGAATGACCTATAATAACACCTATAATGAAAACAACAATAATCAAAAGCAATGATGTCAGATAAAGCCTCTTTTTAGCCATCTAAATCCTCTATATTATAATACTTCCAAACATTACAATAGCCATTATCATACCTGTTTTTAAAAGTTTTGGCATTATTTAATAAAAAATACAATCCATTACTGTCCCAAACATTAGTTTTAATCAAATCATTATTAACCAAAATATAATCAATATTTTTTATAGATAAAAACTCTTCTGTAGAATCTAAATCTGAATATTTCCATAACTTTGAATAATCTGAAGAAACTATACTACGACCAGACCAAAAATCTGCAAAATAAATATTAGGAATATCCACAAAAACCAGACTGTTTTTATCAGTGTTAACATCAATCCATTCCAAACAATCAACTAATTCATCGTTTGGAGGAAGACGGCTTATTATAATGCAATGAGAAATAACAGAAAACAACAAACCGCAAAAAACAACTAATAAAGCAAGCCCTCTCAATTTTTTTAAACACCATTTTTTAACATACAAAACATAAAAAGCAGAACCTGCAAGAATAGACACAATTAAATTAGCATAAACAAACAAAGATTTTGTAACAAAACAGAAAAACAACAAAATAATCATCAACAAATAAACCTTATACAGCTTTTTCTTATACCTCCAAACAAAAAACAATCCAACTGCAGACAATAAAAGAGAAAAAACGCTAAAACCAAAAATACATCCAGTATCTGAAAGAATGCCAGAATAAGAAACAAAATTAAAACCCCCTATAATATAAAAAGGCAGATTAACTGCAAGAGCAGACCCTGCAAAAACAAACAAAATAACATAAAAACGCGGCAATAATCTCTTATTATGCAAACAATAAACAAGAAGAATTAAAGAAATAATAATTGAATGAAAAATGCCAAAAAAAGACAACAGAAAAAAAGCAAATGCGGACATTATAAAAGCATAGCGGGATTTTTTTAAAAATAAATAAAAACCCAATATAATCAAAAAAGTAATGAACGCACGAGGAGTAGAAAGACAAAAAAAAGAAACAAATGTTGGCGAAAGAACAAAAATTATCAAAACAAAAAAAGACCTTAAAAACTTAAAATTAACACTATCCAAAACAAAATACAGTAAAATAACAGACAATAAACCCAGCAAAATAGGAACAAAAATAGAGGCAAACTCTATGGGAATAAAAAAACAGGCCAATGCAAGCAAAAAATGATAAGGATTCAAGCGATAGCCTTTTTCTGGAATTAAAACATTCTTATCTAATCTGCCCTGAGAAATTTCTGAAGCAACTTTAGCATGATAATGAGGCTCTGAACCAATAAAAATATGATTATCACTATTTAATCTTAGAAAATAAGGCAATAATAACAAAAATACTGCAAGCAAAAAAACAACAAACAACTTTGTTTTTTTCATCCGACCACCTTTAATCTGCAAGATTCTTGTTTATGATAAATACTAACTAAATTATTTCCATAAATTTTTTCAAAACAACTGCCTGAAGAGACATATTTTAAAAAACAAACATCAAATTCATTCATTGACTTGCGAGAAAAATAAATATAATCTGCTTCATACTTATTCATAAGCTCTACAGCCTCAATCTCCAGAGAAGAAGTAAAAATCTTCCTAACATCTTTTAATCTTTCTTCAACATCATTTCTCATAAAAAAATAAGAATCAAAAATGTTTTTTCTTTTAGCAAAATAAGAAATAATATTACCCTCATAAACAGAAGCCACAACCACAGAATCTGAGGGGGTTTTTTCATTAATCCAGGATAATGCATTGATTTCCTCCTCAGAAATATAATTATTGGCTGTTTTCTTAGCCAAAGCAATAGAAGGAATCACAGAACTGACAACAAACGCTAAACCAATAAATACTATAAAAAAATACAAAAATCTAGAAGCCCTTGTCTGCCTGACATAATGAATAAACAGCTTAAAATGCTGAGAAAAAAGCAAAATAAGCAACAAACCAGCAAACATCAAACCAATCCTAAAAACAATCAAACGAAACCAAAGCAATATTCCTGTTAAAAGAGCAAAACTCATCAACAAATAAATATCCTTTCTCTGCTGTTTGAATAAATACCTAAAAATAATAAAAATACCATAAATCAAAGGAACAACACCCACCATATATATAGCTTCCAAAGCATTAATACTTGAAAAATAATTGCTAAATAAAGTATTAGGAATATTCTGCCAAATAACAGATAATCCATGAAATAAAAAAAGTTTTTTGTAAAGCAAAAACTGAACCCACAAAGCAAAAAAAACAGAAAACAAAGAAATCTCTATTTCTGCACCATCTCTTTTCAAATCGCCTAGAATCAAAAGAAGCTGATACAACAAAAGACCTGCACAAAAAACCAAAACAAAAGGAGAAATAAACGAAAGCAAAACCAATACCAAAATAAAACTGTAAAAATAATACTTTTTCCTAATATTTAAAAATAAAAAAATCAAAAGAAAAATTAGCGGAAAAATCAATGAATAAACTGAAATATTATTTAAATCAGAGAAAAAAACAGGGACAAAACCTGAAACAAAAGCAAGAAACAAAGCAATATTCTGATTCTTAGTAATCTTATTAACAATCAAGAATATAAAAAAAACAACACAAGCAGAAAAAATATTAGGAATTACTTTTGCAGCAGTTTTTGCAGGCATAAACAAAGCAAAAAAAGCTATTGAATAATGAAAAACCGGCGAAAAAATAAAAGTATTGCCTGAATAAGACAAATCATCGTTGAATAAAGGAAATCCTTTCTGCTTTATATTTTCAATCTGTCTTAAATTAAAATAAGCCTTATCAGAAGAAAAATAAGGAGTAGAAAACGCAAAATAAAATCTTGAACCCAAAACTAGAAAAAAAATCAAAAATAAAACAATCCCACCACACTTTTTAAGCATGATTTGACAATGCCTAATCTTATTTATAAGCTTTATTATACCTAAGAACATAATAACTTCTGTAAAAATTCCGGTTTTAACAAGGAAAAATATATAAAGCAAGCTCTGCTGATAAAAAATCATGGAAACAGAACGCATAAGCACAGGAAGCCAAATATTGGACTTATTTTTAGAAGGAGGATATGAAAAAGACGCAATAACAACCATTTATGGGCCTTCTGGAAGCGGAAAAACAAATTTAGTTGTAATGGCAGCTGTAACAGCAGCAAAATCAGGCAAAAAAGTAATATACATTGACACAGAAGGAGGATTTTCAATAGAACGACTAAAACAAATAACAACTGAACATAAAAATGTCCTGCAAAATATACTATTCTTACAGCCAACTACATTTGAAGAACAAAAAAAAGACTTTGAAAAACTTAAAAATCTAGTAAATGACAAAATCGGACTGATAATAGTAGATACAATAGCTATGCTTTACAGACTGACAAGAGTTGACAACATACAAGAGATAAACAGAGAACTAGGAATACAAATAGGATATTTAACAGAAATTGCACGCAAAAAAAAGATACCTATTCTAGTAACAAACCAGGTTTACACATCATTTGAATCCCGCGACAAAATAAACATGGTTGGAGGAGATTTGCTCAAATACGGCTCTAAATGCCTGATTGAACTTCAAGCAGGACACACAGGAAAAAGAAGAGCAATTTTACGCAAACACAGAAGCATTGCCGGAGAAAAAGAAACATGGTTTAGAATTCAAAACAAAGGAATCACAAATATTAATTAATTATTCCTCTGTAAAATCTTCAACATTAAAAGAAGGCTCTCCTTTAAGAAGACCCTTATTCTTTAAAAACTCCCTGGTTAAAATATAAAAAAACAAACCTAAAGCTTTTTTACCCTTATTATTGCAAGGAACAACCAAATCCAAATCATTAGCCTGATTATTAGTATCACACAAAGCAATAACAGGAACACCAACACTCAAAGCATCTTTAACAGCATTTCTGTCAGGCCAAGAATCAACAACAAGCATTATCTTTGCTTCAATATAATTATCAAGACCTGGATTTGTCAAAATTCCAGGAGGATATCTTCCTGCAAAACCCCTTACACCAGTAATCTTAGAAAAAGCCTTGACAGCTTTCCAGCCATTTTCCCTTCTGCAAATAATCAAAATATCCTCAGGATTATAACGCGACAAGAAATCTGCAGTAATTTTAATTCTTTCATCAATCTTTTGCAGATTTAAAACTGAAAGACCATCTGTTCTTGTTTTATAGATGAATTGCTCCATATACTTAGTTCTAAACTTAGTGCCAATATGAATACCTGATTTTAAATACTGGTCCTGTGAAACTAAAAAACTTTGGTTTTCTGCCATAAATATATCCAGCTGTGTTTTTTATAACCTCAACAGCCATTACTTATAAACCATAGCCGGTTTATGAGCGTTGGTTATACACAATAGAATAAGAGAGTTGTTTATAAAGATTGTGTTTCTATAGGCTCTGTCCTAAATGTAGGTTAGCAGCTTTAGTCAAATTCTATTTATTGAAGTATTGGGCTGACAAGAGGGTTGCCTCCCTCGGAGAATGTCAGCAATAGTGGGCATTATTATGAATTTGAAGCTGCTAACCCGAGCTTTTAGCGAGATTTAGGACAGAGCCGTTTCTATAACTTCATGCACAGAGCCTTTAGGAGTTAAAGTACTCTTGTATAATTTTATACTCTTTACATCGAATTTTAACTCTTTTGTGTCTATTGATTTTAATTTTCTTATGTATTCTTGCTTATTTTTAAGAAACTTAATT